>NZ_JAMYMA010000014.1:0-188401 GCF_040318275.1 Mesorhizobium sp. M1217
GTCCTCGCGACCTTCATGCCGAAAACGACCGCCGTAATATGGATGCCAGCGGTAATGAAACTCCACCATCTGCCCGACATGGGCAGAATGACCCTGCGATGGCGAACGGTTGCAAGAATCGGTTGTTTTCTTCCGGCCGGAACGAAGAGGGCAGATGAGGGGTGATGTCACGTGCATCGCCATCGGCAGCGCCGTTTGCTGCTCATACGTCGATGGCCGTTTTGTTCAATCCGGCAAGCGAGATACGTGCTTATCTTTCGGTGTCGTACATCACACGAGAGGTATGCGTCATGAGCAACAACAACGACCAACGGATCGACTACGTCGAATTCAACGTGAAAGACATTCAGCGGTCACGCGACTTCTACGGAAAGGCCTTCGGCTGGACCTTCACTGACTACGGCCCGCAATATTGCGAGTTCAACGACGGGCGCTTGTCAGGCGGCTTTGCGGCTGGCCCAGCGAGGTCCGGAGGAGGCCCGCTCGTCATTCTCTATGCCGATGATTTGCCGGCAACGGTCAAGCGTGTCGAGCAAGCGGGAGGCAAGATCGTCAGGCCGATTTATGGCTTCCCCGGCGGCCGGCGCTTTCATTTTGCGGACCCGGACGGTTACGAGCTAGCGGTTTACACCGAAGACGGCACCAAGGAATGATCGCGGTCCTCCACCACCTCGGAGTGGTTTTGCTCGGCGGCGTCTTTATCTGGGCAGGCGCCGAGCATTTCCTCAGATTCCGGGCGATTGCAGCGTCCCTGGCCGAACGGGGCTTTCCTGCTCCCAAGCCTCTTCTCGCGGCCGGATCGGTGCTTGAGATCGGCGGCGGCTTTTGCCTCGCAACGGGCCTTGGTGGACCCTTTCCCGCCGCAGCTTTGGCCGTCTTCACCATCGCGGCGTCTTTCATGGCGCTCAATTTCTGGCGCTACAGCGGCTATGAACGCGAAGCCCTTCGTACCGGCTTCACCATCAATGTTGCCGTCTTGGGCGGGTTGATTGTCGCCGCGACCACTAGCCTGTGATCATCGTTTCGAGGCGGCGGCTTCGTCTTCATCTGCCATCAGCCGCCGGTCGTTGGCGATCCGTGTCTTTGCAGCATTCGCCTATCGCTGCCAGAAGGGCAGCTTGGCGATCTCTTCCTCGGCCTGTCGTCTCGTCAGACCGATATCGTCGATCAGATGGGGATTGGTCTCCGCCAATCGCTTGAGGTCCCAGCGAAAGCGTGTCGGCTCGCGCCAGGCCGCGATAATGTTTCGCAGCGTCGCCAGGCTGTGGTGCCGACGCGACACTTCCGCCAGCCGAGCTGCCTTATGCTGGCCCGAGGCAAAGGTAGGAATATCGTTCATGGCAAACCTCCATATGGTTTGAGGTCCAATACGATTTGGGAGGACCCTCGACCTGAAAGAGGAGGAATTCTGCAGGATACGAACAGCGCCGTAATTAAGCTCTCCCAAATAGTTCTCAAAACTTCCAAACGGGCTATAGATGCGCCGTATGCAGGGATCGCGCTTTGCCTTTGGACCGTTCGCGCTTGATCCGGGCGCGGGAACGCTCCTCCGGAACGGTGTCCCCGTTGCCGTTGGCTACCGCGGGCTAAAGCTGCTTGCGGCGCTCGTCGGACGGTCCGGCGAAATCCTGAGCAAGGCTGAGTTGATGGACGCGACGTGGCCGGGCACCGCCGTCGAGGAGGGCAACCTTACCGTCCAGATAGCGCTGCTGCGGAAGCTGCTTGGTCCGGCCGCCGACGGTGGTGAATGGATCGTCACGGTTCCGCGCATCGGCTACCGCTTCACGGGCGCCGTCGAACAGCTCGGCGGCGCCAAGCGAAAACCTTTGCCACTGCCCGGCAAACCATCGATAGCCGTGCTGCCCTTCGTTAATGTCAGCAACGATCCCGAGCAGGAATCCTTCGCCGATGGGTTGACCGAAGACCTGATCACGGACCTGTCGAGGATCTCCGGCCTGTTCGTCATCGCACGCAACTCGGCCTTTGCCTACAAAGGAAAGGCGATGGACGTGCGCGGGATCGCTGAGGAGCTTGGCGTGCGCTACCTGCTGGAGGGAAGCGCAAGACGCGCCGCCGGGCAGGTGCGCATCAATGCACAACTGGTCGACGCGGCGAGCGGCGATCATCTATGGGCGGAACGCTTCGATCGCAGCCTGGAAGATATTTTTGCCGTTCAGGACGAGGTCACCGGCAAGATCGTCGAGGCGCTGCTCGGCCGGCTACGCGCACCACCGCCGCGCAATCGGCCCAAAAATCTCGAGGCCTACGATCTGTGTGTGCGCGCGCGCAAGCTGATGGATGATTCGCCGCAGACGGCGCGGGAAGCGCATCTGATGCTCACCCGCGCGGTTTCGCTCGATCCGGAATATGCCGAGGCCTATCGCTGGCTTGCCATGAACCACTGGATGGGATTGGTGCATTCCGGCGGACCAACCGAAACATCCCGTAGCGTTGCTTTAGAGCTGGCGCGCAAAGCCGTGGCGATCGACCCCAACGATGCCGGGTGCCGCTGGGTCTTGGCTTACCTGCTTGCCTACGAGCGCAGCTTCGCCGAGGCGGATGCGGAATTCGCCAAGGCCATCGAGCTCGACCCGAACGAGGCCGATGCCTGGGCGGCACTGTCCGACATCGCGATCTTGGCGGGGCAGGTCGAGGAGGGCCTTGAGCACATCCGCAAGGCCTTCCGGCTGAACCCGTTTCCGGCAAGTTGGTATTATCTGACGCTCGGGCAGGCGCAATACGCGGCCCGCGAATACGAGGCTGCTGTCGAGACACTGCGCAGGGACGAGACTTATCGTACAAGCTCACGCCGTTTCCTGGCGGCAAGCCTTGCCCAACTCGGCCGGCTCGACGAGGCGCGTGCAGAGGTCGAACTGTTCCTCGTCGGCAACCCGCATTTCACAACCCGGCACTGGGCGACGACGGAGCCATTCCGCGACGCTGGGACGCTTGAGCATTTCGTTGACGGCTTCCGCAAGGCCGGCCTTCCGGAGTGACGCGCCGGCGCCGTCGCACCGTTCGTGCGACCTATTCCTCAAAGCGACCCGTGGCGTCACGATCGCGCTCGTATCGTCTGGTGAGCGGAAACGGCGGCAACCAGGACTCGCGACGGATGATCCAGCTTTCGTAGGTCGGCATCAGTTGGTCAGGCGCATCCAGGGATCCCAGGTTCACTTCGATTTCGTCGGCGGTGCGTCCGAAAATCGTCGAGCCGCAGCGCGGACAGAAAAACCGCCCGGCATAGTCGCGTGTTTCGCCGTCGATCGTCACCGCATCCTCAGGAAATATCGCGGAAGCGTGAAAAAGGGCGCCATGATGCTTGCGGCAGTCGAGACAGTGGCAAAGGCCGACCCGGTATGGGCGCCCCGACGCGACAATTCGGACGTTGCCACACAGGCACCCGCCGGTGAATCGGTCCATGCTGCGTCTCCTCCAAAATCAAGCGGCCGGAATGGTTACAACGACCGGCACTGTTGTTGCAATCGCCGCGCCGTAGGCGGGGACACGTCGTTCTTCCGTGGCGATGACATTGCAGCCGCCTCTCTATGCCTTACGCGAGCTTGCCGCCGAAAATAGGCTTTGGTTTGTCATATGGAACGAAACGGCGCGTTCCATTGAGCCGCCAACTCGGCGGCCGAGGCGATCTTGACGCCGCAGTCGGCGAGTATGCGTGCGACCGTCGCTACCGGTTCGGCGTTGGACGAAGCTATTCTGCCGTCCGGAAGGAAGAGATTGTTTTCGAAGCCGACCCGGATATGGCCGCCAAGCAACGCGGCGGCGATCACGCACGCCGCTTCGTTGCGGCCGAAGGCGCAGACGCTCCAATGGTCGAAGCGCGGCGTGTTCGCCGCGAGGAATGGCAGGAGATCGGCAGGAACGGACGTCTGTCCCGGCGTGTAGCGGCCCAGCACGTAGAGAACCGGTATGCTTGCCCAGGGGATCAGTCCGCGCTGCTGCATGTCCGAAAGCCTGACGGCCTCCTCGGGCGAATAGAGGATGATCTGCGGCGCTACTCCCTCGGTGCGCAGCCAGGCCATGAAGCGCGCGAATGCGAGCTCCGATCCGGCATCAGGAACGATTTCGCGAAGCGCCAGGGAGACAGCTTGCGGCTTCACATCTTGTACGACGGCCATCTGCTGGGCCGGCGAATAGATACCGAGTGCTTCGGAAGTGATCTGAACTACCAAGCGGTCGCCGGCGGCACCGCGGATGGCGGCGATCGCCTGGCGGTAGGCGTCGGCGTCGAGCAGATGATTGCCGCTTCTGTCGCGGACATGGACGTGGATCATAGCCGCACCGGCATCGGCGCATTCCGCGGCCGTCCGCGCAAGTTCGGCTGGTGTCAGCGGAATCGCCGGATGGTCGGCCTTGCTGCGACGTCCCCCGTTCGGCGCGACAGCTATGGCGACGCGATCGAGACCATGGGCCGGCTTCATGGAGACGCTCTGTGAGTTACAAGATTCATATGAATCAATCTTTGACCACACTGAAACAGACGTTGCAATCGCTGGTCTGGCGAGCTAGCAATATCCATGGACCAGGGAGAGCTTGCTGGACAGATCGTCAGTGCCTTCGACGGCATGTCGGCGCAGCTTCGGTCCGCCGCGCGCTATGTCCTTGATAAGCCGTATGATGTCGCGTTGTTGTCCATGCGCGAGCAGGCCCGGCACGCGGGAGTGCAGCCGGCCACGATGACGCGGCTGGCCCAGCATCTCGGCCTTGATGGCTACGAGACCGTACGCGATATCTACGCCGCCGCGATCCGGGACGGCGAAATCGGTTTTGCCGGCAAGGCGGGCCTCCAGGTGGCCAACCAAAAGCTCAAGGGCGACCACGCGCTGGCGGCCGATATTCTGGATTCAATTTCCAGCCAGCTTGCCCATCTCGCCGAAAGCAGGTCGATCGACCGTCTGGTCGGCACGGCCAGGGCGCTGAGTGCGGCAAGGCGTGTCTATTGCCTCGGCCTGCGCTCGAGCCACGCAGTGGCCTGGCATCTGCATTACATCCTGTCGCTGATCGGCGAGAAGTCGGTGCTGTTGCACGGCATCGGCGGAACCGACGGCGACGCTCTGGCCCACGCGACCAAGGACGACGTGCTGATCGCCGCCAGCGTCCTGCCCTACACGCGCTTCACCATCGAGCTTGTCGAGTATGCTGCCGGCCGCGGCGTACCGATCGTTGCGGTCACCGACAGCGGGGTAGCGCCCTTGGCGCTGCTTGCCGATCACCTGGTCATCGTGCCGACGGGCAGCCCGTCCTTTTTCCACACCATGACGCCAGCTTTCATCGTTGCGGAGGTCCTCGGCGCTCTTGTCGCAGGGCAGGCAGGCGAGGGCGCCGTTGAGTCGCTGCGACGTTTCGATGAGCAGGGCGCCGCCCTCAAGACCCATCTCAACCAACGTCCGCCGAAGAAAATGCCCATGAGGGACCGTCGATGACACACATTCTTCATCGAACCATCCACTCGACGCTGCCGGTCGCCATTCGCGGCCAAGGCATCGAACTGTTCGATGCCGAGGGCAAGTCCTATATCGACGCGTCGGGCGGCGCCGCCGTGTCCTGTCTCGGCCACGGTCATCCCGACGTGATCGCTGCACTGCACACCCAGCTTGACCGCATCGCCTACGCCCACACCAGCTTCTTCACCACCGAGGTGGCGGAGCGCTTGGCAGATCGGCTGGTCGAGGACGCGCCGGAAGGGTTGGACCATGTCTATCTGGTCAGCGGCGGCTCGGAGGCGGTCGAGGCCGCGCTCAAGATGGCCAGGCAATATTTTGTCGAGAAAGGCGAACCGCAACGGCGCCATCTCATCGCACGCCGGCAGAGTTATCACGGCAATACGCTCGGTGCTCTCGCCACCGGCGGCAATGAATGGCGGCGCGCCCAATTCAGGCCGTTGCTGATCGAGACCCATCACATCGACCCCTGTTATGCCTATCGCTATCAAAAGCATGGCGAAAGCGACGAAGCCTATGCGGTGCGCGCCGCCCAGCAGCTCGAAGACAAGATCCTCGAACTCGGCCCGGACGAGGTCATCGCCTTTGTCGCCGAGCCGGTGGTGGGTGCCACACTCGGCGCCGTGCCGCCGGTTGCCGCTTATTTCAAGCACATTCGCGCGATCTGCGACCGCTACGGCGTGCTGCTCATCCTCGACGAAGTGATGTGCGGCATGGGCCGTACCGGCACGCTGCATGCATGCGAACAGGACGGCATCACTCCCGACCTGCTGACCGTCGCCAAGGGGCTCGGCGGCGGCTACCAGCCGATTGGCGCGGTGCTGCTTGGCAGGCATATCTTCGACGCCTTTGCCCAAGGCTCGGGCTTCTTCCAGCATGGGCATACCTATATGGGGCATCCAATGGCGGCCGCGGCCGGCCTTGCCGTGCAGGAGGTCATCCGACGTGACCGTCTGCTCGACAACGTCAGCGCAATGGGCGCGCAGCTGGACGAACGCCTGCACCAACGCTTCGATAACCACCATCACGTCGGCAACATTCGCGGGCGGGGTCTGTTTAGGGGAATCGAGCTGGTGGTTGATCGCGCCACCAAGGAGCCGTTCGACCAGAGGCTTGAACTCAACGCCCGCATCAAGCGCGAAGCAATGGCCCGCGGCCTGATGATTTACCCGATGGCCGGGACGATTGACGGTGTGCGCGGCGTTCATGTGCTTGTGGCGCCGCCTTTCATCATCTCCAAACAGGATATCGATCGGATCGTCGAACGGCTCGGTGAGGCGATCGACGCTGCGATCGCTTCAGCGGCCTGACCCGCACGACGCGGATCGCCTCAACCCAATTCCAACGCGTCATCGGCGACGGGCCGGGACAACCACCAGAGAGGTAGCAACCATGTATAGTTCGATGAAAACCCTGATCGGCGCGGCGGCCTGCATGCTGCTGGCGCTGCCATCCGTCGGAGCCGAGCAGCGCTTCGTCACGGTCGGCACCGGCGGGGTCACCGGCGTCTACTACGCTGTGGGCGGCGCCATTTGCCGACTGATGAACAAGGACCGGCAGAAAACCGGCATCCGATGCTCGACCGAGTCGACCGGCGGTTCCGTCTTCAACGTCAACTCCATCCAGACCGGCGACCTCGATTTCGGCTTGACCCAATCGGACGTCCAGTACCAGGCCTATGAGGGGACTGGAAATTTCGACGGCAAGCCGTTCAAGGATCTGCGGGCCGTGTTCTCCGTCCATCCCGAGCCGTTTACCGTGCTGGCGCGGCCGGACGCCCGCGTCACCAAATTCGAGGACTTCAAAGGCAAACGCTTCAACGTCGGCAATCCCGGATCAGGCACCCGCTCGTCGATGGAGGAATTGCTCAAGCAGATTGGCTGGACGCTCGGCGATTTCTCGCTTGCCGCTGAGCTGAAGGCGGACGAGCAGGGCAGCGCGCTGTGCGACAACAAGATCGATGGTTTCTTCTATGGCGTCGGTCATCCTTCCGCCGCGATCCAGGATCCGACCACGGCCTGTGGCGCCAAACTCATCCCACTGACCGGTCCGGCAGTGGACGCGCTGTTAGCAGCCCATCCCTACTTTTCAGTCGCCACCATCAAGGGCGGCATGTACGCCAACAATCCGGACGACGTGAAGACATTCGGCGTCCGCGCCACTGTCGTGGCGAACGCCAGCACGCCCGATGAGGTGGTCTACGAACTGGTGAAGTCGGTCTTCGAAAATTTCGACGACTTCAAGAAACTGCATCCGGCCTTCGCCAATCTCGATCCCAAGGAGATGATCAAGACCGGTCTGTCGGCGCCGGTACATCCGGGCGCGGAGCGCTACTACAAGGAAAAGGGCTGGCTCTGAGGCCTCCGATGCGAGGCGCAACGGGCACCTCGCATCGCAAATAATTGTGGGGAACGATGACAGATCAAAGCCAGCGGGCGGCAGCGCCTGACCAACCCGTTATCGACATTGACAAGCTCAGCGAGATCGTCGCCGAGGCCGACACCGGTGGGCGCAAGCCGACCGGCCGCACCGCGAAGCTGATCCTCGGCGTATCGCTGGCATGGTCGCTGTTCCAGCTCTGGTATGCCTCGCCCCTTCCGTTCATGCTCAATTTTGGAGTTGTCAGCGACGGCATCGCCCGCTCCATTCATCTGGCCTTCGCCCTGTTTCTGGCGATGCTGACGTTTCCGGCCTTCAAGACCTCGTCGCGCAGCCGGGTGCCGCCGCCCGACTGGGTGCTAGGCATCGCCGGGGCGGCGTCCGCCCTCTATCTGTTGGTTTTTTACAGCGATATCGCCCATCGGCCGGGTCTTCCGACTACGGCTGACCTGGTCGTCTCGATCGCCGGCGTCCTCATCCTGCTCGAGGCCGCGCGTCGCGCCGTCGGGCCTGCTATCACCGTCATCGCGGCGATCATGCTGATCTATATCTTCGCCGGGCCTCACCTACCTGGCCTGCTCGGCCACAAGGGCGCGACGTTATCGCGCGCAGCCTCGCAGATGTGGCTGACGTCGGAGGGGGTCTTCGGTGTTGCCCTCGGTGTGTCCACCAATGTCGTCTTCATGTTCGTTCTGTTCGGAACATTGCTGGAGCGCGCCGGCGCCGGCGGCTTTTTCATCCAGCTTGCCTTCTCGCTGCTCGGCAAATACCGCGGCGGTCCGGCCAAGGCCGGTGTCGTGGCTTCCGGCCTGACCGGCATGATTTCTGGGTCGTCGATCGCCAATGTCGTGACCACCGGAACCTTCACCATCCCGCTGATGCGCCGGGTCGGATATTCTGCGGTCAAGGCGGGCGCCATCGAATGCGCGGCCGGCGTCAATGGTCAGCTGATGCCTCCGGTGATGGGCGCCGCCGCGTTCCTGATCGCGGAATATGTCGGCATCTCCTATGCCGAGGTGGTCAAGCATGCCTTCTATCCAGCGCTGCTGACCTACGGCTCGTTGTTCTACATCGTCGATATCGAGGCGATGAAGACGGGGATGAAGGGCCTGCCGTCACGCAGCACGCACTCCGCATTTCAGGGTGCGCTGCGTGGGCTGATGGGCATATGCGGCTTCATCGTCCTCGCAGGGCTTGTCTATTACGGCATTGGCTGGACGAAGATCGTTTTCGGCGCGGCCGCGACCTGGATGATCACTGCCGCGCTGATCGCCGTCTACATCGGCCTTGTCGCCTACCGTGCGCGCTATCCCGACCTGCCGCTGGAGGATCTGGAGGGCGAGATCGTAAGGATTCCGCATTTCGGCGAGACGGCGCGCACCGGCCTGCATTTTCTGCTGCCGGTGATCCTGCTGATCTGGTGCCTGATGGTGGAGGAGCTGTCGCCCGGCCTGTCGGCATTCTGGGGCGCTGTCGCCCTGATGGCGCTGATCGTGACGCAACGGCCGCTCACCGCCTTTTTCCGCAAGGACCGTGCGCTGGCACGGCATTGGCTTCGCGGTTTCGACGATCTGGTCGGTGGCCTGTCCGCCGCTGCACGGAACATGACGACGGTCGGCATTGCCACTGCGACGGCCGGCATCATCGTCGGCACGGTTCTGCTCACGGGCATCGGGCTGGTGATGACCGAGCTGGTCGAATTCATCTCGGGCGGCAGCTTCATCGTCATGCTCTTGTTCACCGCGGTGATCTGCATCATTCTCGGCATGGGCATGCCGACCACTGCAAGCTATGTCGTCGTCGCCACCTTGATGGCGCCGGTCATCGTCGATTTGGCGGCGCAGAACGATCTTGCCGTGCCGCTGGTCGCCGTCCATATGTTCGTTTTCTATTTCGGGCTGATGGCAGACGTGACGCCGCCAGTGGGGCTGGCGGCTTATGCTGCTGCGGCAATTTCCGGCGCCGATCCGGTGAAGACCGGGATTCAGGGTTTCAAATACGAGATCCGTACCGGCCTGCTGCCGTTCATCTTCATCTTCAACACCGGACTGCTGATGATCGATCTCGAAGGTCCGTTCGACTTCGTCGCGATGGTGGTGACGTCGACGCTGGCCATGGTCTCGTTTGTAGCAGCGACGCAGAATTGGATGCTCGTGCGCAACCGCTGGTACGAGACGATTGCGTTGCTGCTGGCCTGTTTCATCTTGTTCAGGCCGGGACTCTTGCTCGATCAGGTGAGCGAACCCTATCGGGCAGTGCCTGCCTCCGAACTCGGCCGTATCGTCGACGAGACAGCCGAGGGGGGCGCAGTTCGCTTGCGCCTGACGACACTGAACCTCAACGGCGATGAGATATCGAAGCTGGTGCGACTACAACTCGGGCCTGGAAATTCATCGGCCGAACGCCTGAAGGCCGCGGGCTTGGACGTCAGTGCGCTTGGCGATAACGTGACGGTCGGCGTGGTGCGACTGGGCAGCCAGGCGGCCAAATTCGGCCTGCAGCCGGGCGACGAAATCAATCAGGTGCTAGTCCCTGCGGAACGGCCGTCGCGCTATTGGTTCGCCATCCCGGCACTGCTGTTGCTCGGTCTCGTCGTCTGGGGTCAGAAGCGGCGAAGGCGGACGGTTGGTCTATAAGCGCCTTATGAGCGGAAGAGTCTTGGCCAGCATGTCGGTAACAAGAGAACCAAACGGCGCCCCGGAGCCGGCTACCGCGGAAAAGCGCACGACGACGCGCGACCGCCCCTTCGAACCCGTCGACTACGGGCTTTACGCGCTGACGGTCATCGCCTGGAGCGCATCGTGGTTCGCGATCGAACTTCAGGTCGGCAGCGGCGTATCGAACGAGGTCAATCTGGTCTGGCGCTTCGCCATCGCCACGCTGCTGATGTTTGCCTGGGCCGGTTTTTCCGGCGGGCGGCTCCGCTTTCCGATCACCGATCATCTGCGCTTTGCTGTGCTCGGCATCCTCATCTTCTCATCGAACTTCCTGTTTTTCTATTACGGCGCCGGCTATCTCGTCAGCGGATTGCTCTCGGTCGTCTTCTCGCTCGCCTCGGTCATCAACATGCTGCTCGGTGCCTTGGTCATCGGCGAGCGCCCGGCGCCGCGCATTCTCGCCGGCGGCGTTATTGGCTTCGCCGGCATAGCGCTGATGTTCTTTCCCGAAATTGCCGCGAACGGGCTTTCAGGCAGGACGTTGGTGGGCCTTCTGCTGTGCCTCTGTGGCACGCTGAGCTTCTGCGCCGGTAATCTCGTCTCCGTCGCAAACCAGCGCCGCGGCCTGCCGCTCGTTTCAACCAGCGCCTGGGGCATGCTCTACGGCACTCTGTGGTCGGCGTTCCTGGCCTTCCTGCTCGGTGAGCCGTTCGTGTTCGCGACGACCGCCTCTTATATCGGCTCGCTGGTCTTCCTCGCCGTCATATCGACAGTCATGGCTTTCGCCGCCTACCTGACGCTGCTCGGACGCATTGGCGGCGCCCGCGCCGGCTATGCGACCGTCATATTTCCCGTCTTTGCGCTTTTGATCTCCACGGCGCTGGAAGGCTATGCCTGGACCGCTTACGCGATCATCGGGCTCGTCCTCGTCGCCGCCGGGAACGTCCTGGTCATTCGCGGAGGACGGCGCTGACGCATGGAATGCCTGCGCAATGCCGCCGCCTTCCGGTGCGCGGGCCGCGGTTCTGTCGAGCTTGACTCTCTGCATGGTCTGTCTAAGCTTGCGGTCAATGGGTCAGACCAATGTACCAGGGGCGAGCCGGGGAGGGAACTAAACACGCATGCCGATCCAGGCCGTTGAACCACGCCGGCTATACCGACAGGTCGCCGATCAGCTCAGGCAACTGATCGATGCCGGCGAGTTTTCCGTCGGCGACCGTCTGCCGACCGAGCGGGATCTGGCCGACCAGCTCGGAATTTCCCGCCCGACGGTCCGTGAAGCGCTGATAGCGCTGGAGGTCGAAGGCCGCATACGCATCCGCGTCGGCTCGGGCATCTACGTCACCGATCCGCCGAGCGCCCCCGCCTCCGAACCCGAAATCGAGGAAGGCCCGTTCGAGCTGCTGCGCGCGCGCGAATTCGTCGAAGGCGCGATCGCCGCCGAAGCTGCTCTCCACGTCCGGCCTGCAGATATCGAACGGCTCGACGACGTGCTGCGCCGGATGGAGGCCATGCGTCACCCCAACAAGATGACCATTACGCTCGACCGGGAATTCCATACTGCAGTCGCCGGCATTCTCGAGAACGCGGTGCTGGTGCGCTTCATCGGCGAGCTCTTCGACCAGCGCATGAACCCGTACTTCGAACGCCTGTCGATCTATTTCGAGACCAACGATTCCTGGCAGATAGCGGCAAAGGAGCATCGTGCCGTGCGCGATGCGATTGCCGCGCGCGACCCCGAGCGGGCCAAGGCCGCCATGCAGCAGCATCTGCGCCAGTCGCAAATCAGATTCTCACGCAATTTCGATGAGAGAGCCGCAGCCAAGGAGGTTGCGGAATAGCAGTTGGCCGGGGGGAGATCCGGCCGTCAAATCCAACCAGGGAGGAATTAGATGCTGAGAAAATACGCAGTTCTGCTCGGTGCGATCGCCGCAATTGCCATACCCATGGCGTCGGCCTCGGCGGAAACGGTCCTGAAATGGGCACATGTCTACGAGACGACGGAGCCCTTCCACACCGAATCCGTGTGGGCGGCCGACGAGATCAAGAAGCGCACCCAGGGCCGCTACGCCATCGACGTCTATCCGGCCTCGCAGCTTGGCAAGGAAGCAGACATCAACCAGGGCCTGATGCTCGGCACCGTCGATATCATCATTTCCGGATCGAGCTTCGCAGCGCGCGAATATCCACCGATCGGCGTCACCTATTTCCCATACACTTTCCGCGATGCCGACCATCTGCTGAAATACACCAAGAGCGACGTCTACAAGGCCCTGACCAAGGGCTACGAGGACAAGACCGGCAATCACATCGCCGCCACCACCTATTATGGAACGCGGCAGACGACCTCGAACCGGCCGATCGCCAAGTGCTCCGACATGCAGGGCTTGAAGATGCGCGTCCCCGACGTGCCCGCCTATCTAGCCATGCCGCGTGCCTGCGGCGCCAACACCGCGCCGATTGCCTTCGCCGAGGTCTATCTCGCCCTGCAGAACGGCACGGTCGAGGCCCAGGAGAACCCGCTGACCACCATCGAGGCGAAGAAATTTTACGAGGTGCAGAAGAACATCGTGCTCACCGGCCATATCGTCGATCATCTCAACACCATCATATCGGCGTCGCGCTGGGCCTCGCTTTCCGACGAGGACAAGAAGATCTTCACCGAGGTGATGCAGGAGGCTGCCGCCCGCGCCACGGCGAAGATCGTCGCCCGCGAAAAGGAACTGGTGCAGGTATTCAAGGACCGCGGCATCAGCGTAACCGATGTCGACCGTGCCGACTTCGAGAAGAATGTGCTGGAGAAGGTCACCTTCGAGGAATTCGGCTACAACAAGGCCGATTGGGAAGCGATCCGCGCCATCAAATAGGGCATCGGGAAATCGGATGCTCAATCAAGAGGATAGGGCGGCAATCGGATTCGCCGCTTTAACCTGCCCATCCGTCCGGCTTGAAATTGTGCCGGACGGCCTTTCCAATCCTTGACGACCACCAGCTTCGGGAGCCCGCGCCAATGGCCGAGGAACACCACACCGAGATCACCGTCGAAGAGATCGCCCACGCCTTCGAGGAGGTGCCGGTACACGTCGACCTGTCGGACCACGGTATCGAGGACTGGATCACGCTTGCCGTGTTCTGGGGCATGGTCGTCTGTGTCTTCCTGCAGTTCTTCACCCGCTATGCGCTGAACAACAGCCTTGCCTGGACCGAGGAGATCGCCATCAACGCGCTCGTCGTCGTCGTTTTTCTCGGCGCCGCCATGTGCGTGCGCCTTTCGCGCCATATCCATGTCGATGTGCTTTACCACTATCTGCCGGAGCGCGTTGGCCGCTGGCTGGCGCTCGCCGTCGATATTATCCGCATTGCATTCTTCGCCTACGGAACATGGCTGATGTGGCGCTACGTCACGATCGTGGCGCATGAGCGCATGGTCACAGTCAACCTGCCGCGGCGCTGGTTCTTCTACGCCGTCTTGGCTGGCTTCGTGCTGATGCTTCTGCGCTCGATCCAGGTCTTCATCGGCAATTACAGGCGCGGCTATTCGGTGCTCGAGCGTCCCGGGGCGTTCGAGACGGCGGGGGTCTGAGCGATGCTGCTTCTGGTAGGGGGCTTTCTTGTCCTGATGCTCATCGGCGTGCCGGTCGCCGTTTCGATGGCGGCCGCCTCGATCCTTTACCTCGTCATCTACGGCGTGGCGCCCGATATCATTGCGGCCCAGCGCATGATCGCCGGGGTCGAGAGCTTTCCACTGCTCGCCGTTCCCTTCTTCATCCTGGCCGGCAACCTCATGAACATCGCCGGCGTCACCGGGCGCATCTATTCCTTTGCCCTTGCCCTGGTCGGCTGGATGAAGGGCGGCCTGGCGCAGGTCAACATCATCGGATCGGTGATCTTTTCCGGCATGTCGGGCACCGCGCTCGCCGACGCCGCCGGCATTGGCACGATCGAGATCAAGGCGATGAAGGACCACGGCTATCCTATCGACGCCGCGGTCGGCGTCACCGCCGCTTCCGCCACGCTCGGGCCGATCTTTCCGCCCTCGCTGCCCTTCGTCATCTACGGCATGATGGCCAATGTCTCGATCGGTGCGCTGTTCATGGCCGGCATCCTGCCCGGCGTGGTCATGACCGTGCTGATGATGATTACGGTTGCCATCTTTGCCTACAGTCGCGGCTGGGGTTCCGACACACCTTTCGAGCTTCGGCGGCTCGCCGAAGCAGCAGGCGAGGTGCTGGTGGTGGCTGCCTTTCCGATTGGCTGTTACGTGCTTGTGCAGCTTGGCCTGTCGATCAACATCGCGGTCGGCATCGCGCTGCTGGTGCTGGTCGCGGCGGACTGGTATTTCGACTTCTCCGCGGTCATGGCGCTGATGACGCCGGTCATCCTGATCGGCGGCATGACGATGGGCTGGTTCACGCCAACCGAAGCCGCGATGGCGGCTGTCATCTGGTCGCTTTTCCTCGGGCTGGTGCGCTACCGCACGATGACGCTGCGTTTGCTTGCCAGGGCCAGCTTCGACACGATCGAAACGACCGCCTCGGTGCTCTTCATCGTCACCGCCGCATCGATCTTCGCCTGGCTGCTCACCGTCAGCCAGGCAGCGCAGCTGTTTTCGAACTTCATTTTCGCGCTCACCGAAAACAAGTGGGTGTTCCTGATCCTGGTCAACATC
The DNA here is from genome assembly GCF_040318275.1 of Mesorhizobium sp. M1217. Classification (NCBI taxonomy): domain Bacteria; kingdom Pseudomonadati; phylum Pseudomonadota; class Alphaproteobacteria; order Hyphomicrobiales; family Phyllobacteriaceae; genus Mesorhizobium; species Mesorhizobium sp. M1217. The sequence goes on from NZ_JAMYMA010000014.1 coordinate 15,162, forward strand.
CTGATGCTGGTGGTCGGCTGCTTCCTCGATACGATCGCCGCGATCACGATTCTGGTGCCGATCCTGCTGCCGGTTGCCGCCGTCTACGGCATCAACCCGGTGCATTTCGGGCTGATCATGACGCTCAACCTGATGATCGGGCTTTTGCACCCGCCGCTCGGCATGGTGCTGTTCGTGCTGTCACGTGTCGCCAAGCTTTCTGTCGAGCGCACCACCATGGCGATCCTGCCGTGGCTGGTGCCGCTTATCGTGGCGCTGCTTCTGATCACCTTCATACCCGCCATCACGCTCTGGCTGCCGACCGAGATGGGCTTGATCCGGTGAGCGGCCAGGTGGTTGCCGCGACGCTGTTCGGCCCGCAGGACCTGCGCGTCGTGGAGCGTCCGCTCGAACCGCTGGCGCCAGGCATGGTGCGGGTGCGCTTCGAGGCCGGGGGCATCTGCGGCTCCGACCTGCATTATTTCCGCCATGCCCGTACCGGCGATTTCGTGGTGACCTCGCCGCTTGTCCTCGGCCACGAAATCTCAGGCGAAATCGTCGAGATCAATGGCGCGGCACCCGGCCTGGGCGTCGGCGACCACGTCGCGGTCAATCCGTCGCGCTGGTGCGGGCATTGCGCGCGATGCCTGGAAGGCCGCGCCAATCTCTGCGAGAACATCTATTTCATGGGCTCGGCATCGAAGACGCCGCATATGCAGGGCGGTTTCGCCAGTCTGTTCGACGCCAAGCCCGCGCAATGTTTCAAGGTTCCATCTGATGTGGCCTACCAGGCGGCGGCGCTTGCCGAGCCGTTGGCGGTCAGCCTGCACGCCGTCGCGCGGGCGGGCGACATCAGGGGCCGCAACGTCATCCTGTTCGGTGCCGGCCCCATCGGTCTCTTGACCATGCTCGCGGCCAGGCTTGCCGGCTGCGCTGAACTGACCGTCGCCGACATCGCCGCCGCGCCGCTCGCCTTCGCCGGCAGGTTGGGTGCCGACAGGACGATCGACATTGCCAGCGGCGACGGCGAGCTCCAGGCGCTCGCCGCCGGCGGTTCGCTTGACGTGGCGTTCGAGATTTCAGGCACTGCCGCAGGCCTTGCCGCGGCAATCGCCAGCGTCCGGCGCGGCGGCACGGTGGTCCAGGTCGGCAATCTTCCCAATGGCCAGATCCCGCTGCCCGCCAATGCGGTGATGGCCAAGGAGATCGACCTCAAAGGCACCTTCCGCTTCGGCAGCGAGTTCGGTCGCGCAGTCGACCTCATTGTGTCGCGGGAGGTGGACGTCCTGAAGCTGGTGACGGCGGAGCGCACGCTTTCCTCCGCCCCCGATGCGTTCCGACTTGCCGCCGACCGCACTCAGAGTGTCAAGGTCGTGCTGACCGCGGACTGATTGAGGATTCGCAACGTCCCTGTTTTTTACGAGCCCATTTGGCGCTTCACCGTGCAGGTACAAACAGAGGATGTGCGACGGACCGTGCCGGCTTCCCAGCATCAGGATAGAGCATACGCGTGTAACCATCATAAGCCGATGCCGCGCTTCTTTCCCAGGCTCCAATCCACGCCCCCCGTATCTGAGCACACGACCCCGGTAACTTGATTACCCAATCGCTTTTCGAGCGACGGCGACCAGGGCACCAGCTTGAATTCGAGTCCATTATCGATCATCGCGAGCCGGCCTGAAGCCAGCAAAAAACGCCGCCGGTAAATCCCAGCCACATGATTGCCGTTGGGAGCCTTCGTGAATGACAGGCCCGTCTCGGCGGCGATGCGGGCACCAAGCGATTCCACCTCATGATCGTGTAGTGTATCGATCAGATTGCGGGCAAGAATGACGCGCTGTCCCTCGCGCCTGGCCAGATCGCGGCTGACAAGGTGATCTACCCGATCTTGCAGTGCCTGTCCTACGTCCTTGCCAAAGCCGCCGTCACCGAATTCGGCGGGCTCGCGTGCAACGAGTTGGCGATCGAGCCAAGTCGCGCCGGAAGCATGGACCTGCTGTTCGATTGAGAGGTCGGAGCGGACGGCGAGCGTGACCCGGCCACCGCCATTTGCACTCGCATCGCGACACAACTCCACGACCGAGCCCGGGTCGGAATCTCCCGCCGCATCAGGATCATGGAAGCGAATGTGGTGCGTGCGTCCATCGATGCCATCGACGATGGCATAGGCCGCGCCGCGCCGTTCGTCATCAAGGCCGCGTTCGAGCAGTCGGCCGATCACGGGCGCATCAATTTTTTCGGCGGCCAGCACGTAGTCGGCTGTCCCCTTTTCTAGCCCATGCACGGTGAGACTGCGGTGCATGCGCTTGATGATGTCGCCGCGTTCACCGAGGGCGCGCAAAGTGGCCTCGGCCTCTTCGACCACCATCCATTGGCCGGGACGGATCTCGTTCGCGAGACCCAGGCGTTCCAGTTGCCGCAGCCGGCCGACTTTGAGCCCCAGGAACTGGTCGGGATGGCGATCAGGGTGTGGCGCGAGATCAATGATACCATGACGGTCGGCGTCACGAGCAAGCTGGCGATCGAGCTGCGTCCAGCGCTCAGTGTCGACTTGGTGCTCGATGGCCTGGCGGATGTCGAGGTCGGTGCGGAGCCCAAGCGTCTGGGTGAGAATGTCGCTCGCCCGATCGCGCATGCCCTGGCGGATGTAGTCGCGCGAGATGACAAGACTCTCGCCATCGTCGGCAACGCCGCGAACGAGGATGTGAACGTGCGGATGTTTGGTGTTCCAGTGATCGACGGCTACCCAGTCAAGCCTCGTGCCGAGGTCGCGCTCGATGTCGACCATCAGGTCACGAGTGAAGTTCTTGAGCTCGCCGAGCTCCATTGCGTCGTCCGGTGAAACGATGAAACGGAAGTGATGCCGATCGTCCTTGCAGCGATCGCAGAAGGCGTCATGATCTGCCTCTTTGGTGTCAGGGCCGAACATCCTCGCCTTCTCACCATCCCGTGTAACACCTTCGCGGCGAAGATATTTGAGATGGGTGGCGAGTGGCGCAGACCCTCTGAACTGCCGCACCACACGGGTCTTGACGACGGCGCCGCGTGAGCGGTCAGAGATGAGGCGACTGGCGCGGATGCTCGCTGATCTGCCGCGGCCAAACGTTGAAGCTCGCGGGGAGGTGATCCGACCCTCGCGTGTAAGGTGACCGCCGGCGCGCTGTGTGGCCGCAAGAGCCTGGAAGATGAAGGGTCGTGCGCGCTGGCCGGCGCGGGAGCGGATACGACCCGGGCGGACGCGAAAGCTATCGTCACGCGTCATGCTAGGCGGCCACGAGGTGCGGTTTCCATTGAAAGACTGAAAAAATGGGAATAGCGCACATCGCTGATTGTGGCAGCACATCGCGAAATGAGTCGAAAATTGTAAGGAAAACAATCGGCCGATCCGAGCCGCACCTCGCGGCCCTTTATCCTGCCACTCTCTCTGTCCTCATCTGCGGACAACCCTTCCGCCGCAATTTCCGCGACGGAACAGGCCGGAATGGAATTGAGGAGGAACGTGGCGATCATCGCGATATGACTAAAGAGGGCTGAGCGAATAGGCCGGAAACAGCGTGGTTCGATTGGAAATCGGTTTCACCCGGCCGTGGCTCGATCGCAGTCAGGTCCGCAACAGGATGGCCCATTGGCGACCGCATCGCGGACGAATGAATCGCCGCAAAGATCGTCTCGGCATAACCATTGCCATCCGATGCAGCGGCGTTCCGAATGTCATGGGGATGCGCAAAGATCGTTGCACGGAGTGAGCTGGCTCTGCCCCTTCTTTGCCGCGCGCGCCGCGGACTGAGAACTGCACCATCGAGCAGCGGCGCGAGTTTCCTGACGTAGTCGACCGTCTCGCGTGGCAGCGGCCGGCCGGTTGAGAGATGTTCCCTGTACCGACCAGGACCGGCATTGTAAGCGGCAAGAAAGCCGCTGCGCCCGAAGCTGTCGAGCATTTCGCGAAGATATGCTGCACCTGCAAGAATGTTGTCACGCGGTTGATAGGGATCGTCACCGAGACGGTATTTGATGCGCAGTTCTTCCCAGGTCGCCGGCATGATCTGCATCAAGCCCATTGCGCCCTTGCTTGAAAGCGCACGAACATCGCCGACGCTCTCAACATGCATGACGCCGCGCAGCAACCGCTCTGGAATGGCGAAGCGTTTTGACGCTTCCCGGATATGCCGCGACCACGGGCCTGCCGACAAGATCGTCGACTCGGAGTGCGCCGGCCGTTCACCAGCAGAGGAAGCCGCTGCAACAGTTTCGGGCGCCACGAAGCCGAGCATGACACATGCGGCAAACGTCGTCATGCCTCTGTGGGCTGCATCCCGCAGACCGCAGAACCGATGCGCCGCCAGCCTGCGACGGTGTTCGCTTCCGTTAAGGGCAGGGGCTCGCCGATCGAACCGGCTTTGCCAAAACTGTGATGAAATCTGCGTCCGGAGCCACAAGCAAGTGTCCGGCCCTCTGTGGGCTGCCTCGCGGGCGGTCGGGTCGAAGGGTTTAACCGGCGCCCAATGGATCAAAAGGATTGGCGAGAAAGATTCGTCGAAGGGCTCCAGAAGCATTTGTTCAGCCTCGCCCGTCGCGCTTCGATGATCGGTTCCAGTGCATGCTCCAGACGCTGTTCTCTGCATCGGACCGGAACAGCTTGGCGCGGATCGGCTGCGTAAAGGACGGGTCGTCAATTGAGACGGAGAGGTAATCCCCAGCCTTGTCTCCGGCGCGGTCCCAAGCCGCACCGACCGCCGTCCCTTCGCAATAGATCAGATGGTCGGGCGCGTTTTCGGTTTTGGATTTCTCGGCAGGCAGAATGGCAATCTTCGCCTCGATCGTTAGCGTGGAGAGATTGCCGAAGAAGCCGTCATCGTTGCGCGTGAATGTTCCGATCTGAGTCATTGCAGTGCTCCTTTCATGGGTGTTAGTGCACGTCGAACCGAGCCGTCACGGCTCGCTAGCAAGGGGATCGTTGGTGAATTCCAGCACCGGAGTGGTGGGCTCCGTGGTCCAGACGGGAAGCGCGCGGCCAACGATTGATGAGAGCGGGAGCGGGCCGAAATAGCGGCTGTCAAAACTGTCGGCTGCACCCGGGTTCATAAGGAAGACGTCCGCCTCGGCAATGTCGCGGCAGCCCTGCCAGATGGGCAGGGGTCGACCGCGACTGTCACGCTCGCGCGCATGTCCATACGTCTTGCCGTTGACGATGATCGTTGTGCCTTGGCGACAGACGGTTGCGCCCCCCAGTGCCAAAATACGCTTCAGGAGCGGCACATTTTTCGGCAGATACCCGCGTCTTGCCATGAAGGCCGCCAATGGCTCGGGCGGCATGATGACGGCGATATTGGCAATACCGATTTTGTCGGCCGGCTGGACGCGGTAGAGCCCGACGGGGATGCTCGCCGATGCGTTCCAGATGGACAGCGGCGGATGGCTAATCCATGCCGGCGCCGCGGCGAGCACTACGCCGCCAACCATCGTGGCGATGATCTTTGTGCGCTTGCTCATGACTCGATCCCGGGGCGCAGCAGGCAAGTTTTACGACGCTTGGCCGTGTATGGACTCGGCTGCTCGCGTGCGGCTATCCGGCTGTGGACATGCCGCCGTTTACGCAGCGACATGAAGATCAGGGTTTGCTGCTGTTTCGCCGCTACCAGGCGGCGCGGTTGCAATCTCCTGGCTTGCGCGTGGATGGTTTGCGACGCAGCCCAGACCAGGATGGCAGCGTTCCAAATCGTTGCCATGCCGTGCACACTTGCCGCCTCAACGCAGGTCGATTCTTCGCCCGCATGAGAGTGGATCGGTGTCAGGCGGCCGGATTTCACCATCAAGACGAGCTGCCAGGCCACAACGTCCCGCGTGCCGGGTGGAGGGAAGCCGGATGAGGGGACATGAGGCAGCGCAAATTGCTGCTGAACGGTCTCGCGATACGGCATTTCGGTGCGCCACAGATCAGGAGCTGCGGTCGCGCCTGCCGACATAGGCGGGCGCGCGGGCTGCATGGGGTTTTGCCGGCGGAACATAGGTCGCGTTGGCATCGCTGGTGGAGGTGCGTGCGCCCAGGTCTATCCAGGCGTGCAGGTCGTTGATGTCGTAGAGAACGCGCCCGCCGACCTTTCGGTATTTTGGGCCGGTGCCGTAGGTCCGGTGCTTTTCGAGTGTGCGGGCGCAGAGCCCGACGATGGGTGCTGCCTCCTTCGTGCGCAAATACTTTTGGGGCGCGTCCGCGGGACCCTTCGACATCGCTCGATCTCCATTCGGTTCTGCTGTCGTCCTGGCCTGCCGGGACGCGCGAAGTGGACCATGATCGAAATGAGGAAAGGCGAGGGAGGGCAAAGATGGGGGGTGCGTTTTTGCTACCCCGAAGAAGGACTTCGGCGGCCGGACCTTTCGCTGCGGTTGTGGGGGTAGAAGAGAAGATCGCGATAGCCGCCGGCGACAAAAAAAGCTGCACGGCGTAAGATAGCTCGGACCTTGTGGCGGAGATGATGATCACGCCAATCTCGGGGCACAATCGGCTCTTGCGAAAACAGCACCTCCGCGAGCTGACGATAGGTTGCACCCGTGCGTTGACCATCATGTGCGCGTAAATTGAGGATATGCCTGGTCTTGGTCTGTTGCGGCAGCGCGCCGTAAGATGGACTGGCTGCCCGGCCGTTCAGTGCGCGCCAGAACCGGCGCGCTGCATCGAGCCGCGTCTCGAATGCAGCGTCGAGCGGCAGAAGGATAGCGTTGAATTCACCGGCGCGGTCGTCAGCGACGAGATGACTTTTCCCAATTAAGGTAGACCAAATAATGTGAAGGCCTTCGTCCTGCGGCCAAACGCTGGCTCCGCCAAGGCTGGAAGGTTGAACTGTCTGGTGGGATGCAGGTACCCGCATGACCCGGAGCACGCGCGGCGAGGCCTGTTCCGTCCAGATGATATTGTCAGCTTTCGGAAGTCCGGCAGCGGCAGTTTTGAAATCGCGCGCCCCAACGGGCGGCGAGATCGGGCTGACCGGCAGGTTCTCCAGAACCAGCGGATTGCGATGCAAGCTGGCTGCACTCTGCCACGAATTCGTCATTCCGGATCAGATACTCGGCAGCGAACTCCGTAGCCTGGTAGCTGCACATATGTGCATACGCCGCCGGATCGGTCCAATCGCCTTGCACTGCTCCTGTCCTCCCCGCGTACCCGGATGTGAGGCGTCGGCGTCAACATTCAGGGGGATAAGGAAGTTGGATAGTTGGAGAATCGGCAAACCATTATGCCGATTCAGCAAGGTGGAGCGCCGGTCGCGTCAGTGCGGAGCGCCGCCAGCGAGAAGATATCGGTAGCCGCTGGTCGTCATCCATCGCGCGCGAGCAAGATGGGTCTCCCAGGACCGGAACGCTCGTTCCGGCTCCTGCTCCGGGTCTATATGCAAGACGATCCTGGCCACCTCCTGCCAATCGGCATCTTCCGCTGCCGCATCAAGCAGGCGAATGTAGGTGAGCAGACGCTCCTCGTCATAGCCGGTCAGGACCGGGGCATCCGGCGCAATGTCGGCGACATCAGGATCGAGCAGCGGTTTAAGCATGGTATTTGACCGTTCATATTTCGATCGCGATCTCGAAGGAGCCGTCCTTTAGATCGAGCACCAATCATAGCGAATAGGAACGATCATTCCTAGAACGATAGTTCCCTTTCTGGTCCCTAATCCGTCATGAATCTCAAGGAGATCATGGCGGCCAACATGCGTCGTCTGCGCCATGACCAGAACGTGACGCAGGAGGAACTGGCCGCCCGCTCTGGACTGAGCATGCGTTACGTGGGATCGATCGAGCGCGCTCGGGTCTCGGCCAGCATCAGTGTTCTTGGGAGGATCGCCACTGCGCTGAATGTGGAGCCTTGCGAGTTGATCAGAAAATCGGCACCGTGAGTTGACGCGGGAAGCACCGCGAATTTTCGATGATCGGCGAGGCAACATGCAAGAATGAAGTCTCCAGTCGCGAACACGACCGGTAGTCGCCCCACAGTCCGACGGAGCTCGTTGCGCAGCGACTGCGCTCAACTTGTCGGATGAAAGGAGATCGGCCCCGCCCTGTTCGTCCGGGCGGAGCCTTGGTCGGGCCCTTACTCGGCGTTGCGGCGCCCGTTGGGGCGGGACCAGATGAGGCTGAAGCCTTCGCCTTCCTCATCGTTGAAGAGGTTGGCGTAGATCGGAGCAGTGAAGCTCGGATCGTCCAGCTTCATGCCGAGATAGTCGCGGCCGTCATTGGAGCGCTTGGACCATGCGGCGCCGATCTCGACCTGCCCGACGAAGACACGGTGGCTGGGGGCGCTGTCGCCAGAGCGGTTGGTCTCGGGCACGACCCGGACGTTCTTGGTCTGGAGCGAGAGGGTCACGATTTCGCCGGTGAACTCGTTGTTGCCGGCCCTCTTGAAGGTTCCGATTATCGCCATGAGTTTTCTCCTTGAACTCTGTTTCGAGCCCGCACCGTTGCGGCCTCGATGGCGATCGGCGGGCCGGGGGCGATCGACGCCGCATCGCTTGCGACCGCAGCGCCAGCGGAGGATGGCAGCCAGGCGACTTTGTTGTTTGGCGAGGAATGACGGCGTAGCCGGCAGGGGAAGAAAGTCGATCGGCGCCATTGCGGCTTAGGCGATCGAGGCGCAGCCGACCTTCGGCCAGATCAGCCCATTAAAGAGGCCGTTTGGAGCGGCCCACCAGATAGAGACATCAACGGAGAACCTGGCGATACCGTCGCTGGCGAAATCCCGGCTACGACGATCAGCGGCGTCGATGCTCCTCTGTACAGGCATCGCGAGTCGCAAGCTGTTGTCAGCACCGCGCTTAAGACACGGTTCAAGTCACGGCTGACGTGCATCGCCGGATATCCGCGATCTTTGGAACGAGACGGCACGCCGTGGTGGATTCGAGCTGTGCGTCGCGCCATGCCGTGTCAGCGACAACGCTAACAATGCGACGGCCGGTCAGAAACAAGCATCCTGCCCACGCCGGTTGTTCGGTGAGTTCGCCCAGATCCAGCCCCTGTTCGGTTGAACAGGCGTCGTTATTCGCAGCTGTGATGCCAGCTGCGACGCAGCTGAAACGTTGACGGCAAGCGTGACGGCGTCGCGCGCCTTTGCTAGGGCGCGGACTTGAGTATCGCATAAGACGGGCGGCGCCGCGCTGCCCCATCGCGGCCGTATCGTACAATCGAAAAAAGGGTAGGGGCGGGCAGCGCTTACGCGCCGCCTCCCTTGGGGCGGAAGTCGAGGACTGGGATGCCGAGCTTTTTTGCCTTGTCAGCAAGATTGTCCTGAATTCCGGTCCCGGGAAAGACGATGACGCCTATCGGCAGCAACTCCAGCATTGCGTCATTGCGCTTGAACGGGGCGGCTTTGGCATGCTTTGTCCAATCAGGGGCAAAGCCGATTTGGGGTACCTTGCGATGGTCTGCCCAACAGGAGGCGATCTTTTCGCCACCCTTCGGCGATTTCCCGTGCATCAAGACCATGTCTGGATGCCGGGCGTGGACCTGGTCGAGCTTGGCCCAGATCAGCTGGTGGTCATTGAAGTCGAGCCCAGCGGTGAAGGCGATTTTCGGGCCAGGTGGCAGAAGGACTTCCTGCGAGGCGCGTTTCTTGGCGCTGAGAAAGTCGCGGCTGTCGATCAGCGCAGAGGTCAGGTTGCGGTGGTTGACCATCGATCCGCTGCGCGGTCGCCAACTTGATCCGGTGTGGCGCTCGTAGTGCTCCGCGGCCTGATCACGCATCAGTTCGAAGGCGCATTGGCGTTCGATCAGCGTCTGCCCTTCGGCTGTCAGGTGTTCCAGCTCGACGGATTTCACTTCGCTGCCGTCTTGCTCACGCTGGCTGCGGCGTTGCGCCTGCTCGTTGTGGTCGAGTTCGCGCTCGATTCGATCTGCGGCGCGGTGAAAGATGTTGACGGTCGACCACAGAAGATCGTCGAGATCGGGCTCGAGGCGACTGTCTTGCAGTGCCACGATGAGGGCGTCGAAGATGTCAGCGATCGCGCCGGCGACGCAGTGCCCCTCTGGAAGCGGTCGAGGATCAGGCTCATCTGCGAAGGGTCGGTAGCCATAGAGCTGGAGTTCGGTGAGGACTTGGTCGATGGGTGAAGACGAGTGCTGTGGTTCGTAGTCGTCATGCTCGCTCATTAGATGCTCCGCCGGTTGGACCGCGACCTCGCGGCCTTCATGGCGACGGAAGCCGGCGGACGGGACGGACCTGCACCCGCAGCGAAGCGAAGGGCCGGAGTGTCAGCGGAGGAGGGGGAAGGCCGGCTATTTTGCTTCGCGATGGAAAGCGCTCCCTTGGGAGCGCGCCGGAAAATAGTCGGCCGAAGACATTGCGGGTCCGGGTCGTTTGCTGGCCGATCGCCCTCTCGAAGGCCCGCAGGCGCGGTTCTCTCCGACTTCGGGGGGCATTCGAGCGATGCAAGCGACAGCGGACAGGTTGTTCGTTTCGAATTATCCCGCCACTGCCATGAAACGGGCGATGTCCTGCGGGGCGAGCTGGACACGCGCGCGTGCTCGAAGATCATCCACGCCAAGCGTACAGAGATCTTCGTTGAAGTCTCCAAGTGCCGGCGAGAGCACGATCGCCTCAATCCCGGCAGCATTCGCTCTTTTGATCAAGGTGTCACGCGCGCTGTCGCCGGCTGGATCGGCATCGCGCACGATGTAGAGCCGTCTCAGCGTGAGGGGGAACAGCATGGCAGCGAGATGGGCTGCCGAGAGTGCCGCTGCCATAGCCATATCGGGCAGGATGCACCGAAGCGACAAGACGGTCTCGATGCCTTCGCCGCCCGCCATGACGTCGCCCGGCAGGCCAAAGCGAACCGCGTGACCGAGAAGATCGCCCATCGCGCGCTTCGGCGTACCGACCGGTGCCTTGCCCCTGCCGGAAGGATCAAGCCAGGTGCGATGTGCGCCAGTCAAATGGCCGTCGAGATCGGTGACGGAAGCGATCATCGCCGGCCAGGTCTCAGTCGGCGCATGTTCGTGGGGCCGGTAGTAGCAGCGCGGGTGAAAACGCAGGCTTTCGGTCCCGTGCAAAGCGGCAATGCTGCGGTTGCGCAGATACGCCTCTACGACCGTACCCGCAATCGGCTGCGACATCGCAAACAGCCGACGCGCTGCTTCCGATGATCCGGATGGCGTGTCTACCGATTTCGGCCGGGGAGAAATCTGCTCTGGTTCGGGATGCGGCAAGCCGAGAAACGTCATTGCTTCATTCGCAACGTCCTTGAAGTTGCTGAAGCCGCGGCTTTCGCGAATGACGTCTAGAAGGTCGCCATGCTCGCCAGTCGCCGCATCGGCCCACTTGCCGGCGGCTCCTTTTCCGTTCGCTGACCCGACGAGCCGCACGAACATTGAGCGGCCCGGCGTGTTTTGCACATCGCCGACAAGCCAGTAGCGGCCCTCGCGATGCCCGTTCGAAAGATAGTAGCGACAAACCGCCTCAGCGTGCCGGCCGAGGCGGTGCGCCAGTTCTGACGCATCGTGGCGGGCCATCACGCATCCTCCCGCGTGTCGATGCGCTGGACTGGATAACCCTTCAGCAACTTGCCCAGAATTGCGGGTCCAGATGCGTCGGCGGGCACGAACATGCGCAGCTTCCAGGAGATGATCTCTCGGAAGAGGCCGTAAGCCGAAAGACGGTCACGCATTGTGTCGTTGAAGCCCGTCAGCTCGATTCGGCTGACGCCCATGAGGCGGCTGCGCCGAAGCTGCAGACCATCGACGAGGTCGAGGATCGTTCGACCGCCCAGAAGCGCAACGAAAGCATCACTGGCTGTGATCGAAGGCGAGCTTGTTGCCAGTGCGCCCGCGATCCATGCTGGCGGGACCTGACGACCGATGATGCGCTCGCCATCGTCAGTCTGGAGCCGGTACACACGTGAGAATTCCCTGGGCAGACGCTTCCAGATCGGCAGCAGCATGCCGGCAACGACATGGATAGTGCTGTCCGTGAATTCGGGCACGTCAGCCGTCTCGGCACTCCAGGCGTCAGCGAATGCAGCCTGCTCAGCCTCAACCCAGTGGCTCTCCGCCATCATCTTCAATGAGGCCTGATGGTGCTCCATCGGCCGGATCAGCCGGACTCGCCATTCGATCTCGCCGTTGTCGAGCATCAGCGCTGGCGCTGGCACCTGTACGGCGGCGCGGCCGGATCGGTTGTTGACCAGGAGCTTCGCGCGGGGATCGTGAAGCTGAGCAAGGGCATCGGCAAGTGAAACGGGTCGGTTGCGCTTGCGCTGGGCGATGGTCAGCAGTCGCGTTTCCGCACCGGTGGCGGCATGGACATGGATGACGCGTCGCTCGGTGACGACGAAGCTCTCCGCACGCAGTGTTTCCAAGCCGATGTCGTAGGCACCGGAGGCGATGGCGCCCTCGATTTTCGCATTCAGCAATTGCTCGAAGGCCGTAAACAGGGCGGTTTGAAGCGGGATGGTAAGCGCCAGCAGCCGATTGAGGAAGGTCGTGATCGGCGGCAGCTCGTCCTTGATGCCGGTGGAATCCGTCAGTGTTAGGCCGGTCGCTTCCTCGAACATCTGGAGTGAGCAGCCGTCCACCTTGCCGCGAACCAGCAGCAGGTAAAGCTGCCGCAGCGCGTCCCGGGCATAGTGCGACTCCAGATTGTCCTCAGGGCGAAATAGGCCCTGGCCGCCGGTCTGGCGCTGGCCGCGCGTAATGGCGCCCAATGTGTCGAGGCGCCGGGCTATCGTCGAGAGAAAGCGCTTCTCAGCCTTCACATCGGTCGCAACCGGCCGGAACAGCGGCGGCTGCGCCTGGTTCGTGCGGTTGGTGCGCCCCAAGCCCTGGATGGCGGCATCGGCCCTCCAGCCCGGCTCGAGCAGATAGTGAACTCGAAGGCGGCGGTTCTTCGCAGTGAGATCAGCGTGATAGCTGCGGCCAGTGCCACCGGCGTCGGAAAACACCAATATGCGCTTGCAGTCATCCATGAATGCCTGTGCCTCGGCGAGATTGGCCGATCCGGCGCGGTTTTCGACGACAAGGCGATCGATGCCTCGAGTGCTGGTCTTGCGCACGATGCGGCGCGACCGGCCTGTCACTTCCGCTACGAGGTCGGTGCCGAAGCGCTGTACGATCTGATCGAGTGCCCCCGGGACGGGGGCGAGTGAAGCGAGTTGCTCGATGAGGTGATCGCGGCGGGCGACCGCTTCGCGGCTCTCGACGGGCTGGCCGTCACGATAGACCGGACGTGACGACAAATTGCCTTCGCTGTCGGTGAACGGCTCGTAGAGTTGCACGGGGAAGGAATGCTGCAGATACGAGAGGACATATTCGCGCGGCGTGATGTCGACGCGAACGTCGTTCCATTCCTCGGTTGGAATTTCCGCGAGGCGCCGTTCCATCAGCGCCTCGCCGGTCGAGACGATCTGGATGACGGCGGCATGGCCTTGATGGAGATCGCGCTCGATCGAGCGTATCAGGGTCGGCGTCTTCATGCCGGTGAGCAAATGGCCGAAAAAGCGCTGTTTCGTGCTCTCGAAAGCCGAACGTGCAGCCGACTTTGCCTGACGGTTCAGTGTCCCGGTCTCGCCTGTGACGTTGGCGGCCCGCATCGCGGCGTCGAGATTGTTATGAATGACGCTAAACGCTCCGGCATAGGCGTCGTAGATGCGGGTCTGCTCGGAGGTAAGCTGGTGCTCGACCAGCTCGTATTCGACACCATCGTACGAGAGCGATCGGGCCGTATAGAGACCGATTGCGCGGAGGTCTCGGGCCAGCACTTCCATGGCGGCAACGCCGCCAGCCTCGATCGTCTCGACAAATTCGGCCCTGGTCGCAAAGGGCAAATCGTCGCCACCCCACAGGCCCAAACGCTGCGCGTAGGCGAGGTTGTGGACGGTGGTTGCTCCCGTCGCCGAGACATAGACGACGCGGGCGTTCGGCAGGGCGTTTTGGAGGCGGAGCCCGGCGCGTCCCTGCTGTGAGGCGGCGACGTCGCCGCGTTCTCCCTTCCCGCCTGCCGCGTTCTGCATAGCGTGGCTCTCGTCGAAAATGATCACTCCGTCGAAGTCGGTGCCCAACCATTCGACGATCTGCCGCACGCGCGAGATCTTCTCACCGCGTTCGTCGGAGCGCAGCGTGGCGTAGGTGGTGAATAGGACCCCTTGATCGAGGCGGATGGCCTTGCCCCGCGGGAACCGCAACAGCGGCGTGACCAGCAGGCGCTCCATGCCGAGAGCAGACCAGTCGCGCTGGGCGTCTTCGATCAGCTTGTCGGATTTGGAGATCCACATCGCCTTGCGGCGGCCCTGCATCCAACTGTCCAGGATGATGCCTGCTGACTGGCGGCCCTTGCCGGCGCCCGTCCCGTCGCCGAGCATGAAGCCCCGGCGGAATCGCACGGCGTGCGCGGCATCGTCGCGCGCGGCAGAGACAAGGTCGAAGGTGTCGTCCACCGTCCAGGAACCGGTGAGGAACTCCGAATGGGCCTCGCCGGCATAGATGACTGTTTCTAGCTGCGCGTCGGACAAGAGGCCGTCGCTGACAACCTTGGCAGGAAGAATCGGCCGGTAGCTCGGCTTCGGCGGGGCAACGGATGCCATTGCCGCCGATTGGACCAGCTTGGTCGGATGCGGATGGGCGCCCGGAATGCGGATCGCCTGCAACCCGTACTCCTCATAGATGCCATCGGTGATGCGCCTACTTTCGGCAGGCGTCCAGTCCAATGTCTCGTAAGCAAGCGCGGTGCCTTCCGGCTCGGCAAGGCTGCGCACCGGAGTGGGACCGGCGGATCTGGCGAGATAGCCGCGCACGCCGCGCGCGGTGGGCCCCGTCGCCTTGACGGCGGGCACGAAAGCCGAAGCGCTGACCGGCAGTCGCGCGGGAACATGCTTGTCAATCCAGGCGATCAGTGTGGCGACATCGGGCGCCATGCCGGCCGATGCTGGAAGGGTGCCTCGTTTGTCGGCCGGCAGTTTGTCGATGACGGTCAGCCGGGTCTCGACGGTGGTGCCATGCCTGGCGTAGACGGCGCCGTCGATCGCGGCGGTGAACACGACGCGACCGCGCTCCTGGAGCCTGACGAAGGACTCGCGCCAGATGGGCAGCTCTGGGGAAAAATTTGCGCCAGTGATTGCGACAAGCCGCCCGCCCTCGGCGAGCCGGGCCAGCGCAGAGGCGACGTGACGATAGGCAGCGTCGGACACGCGGCCGCTGACGTTAGCAAGCACCGAGAACGGCGGGTTCATCAGCACGACGCTTGGTGCAATGCCGGGATCGAGACAATCATCGATCTGCGCTGCGTTGAAGCGAGTGACGGGGATGGCCGGAAAGAGCAATGAGAGAAGCCCGGCGCGGGCCTCGGCCAGTTCGTTGAGCAGCAACGTGCTGCCGCTGATCTCGGCCAGAATAGCAAGTAACCCGGTGCCGGCGGAGGGCTCAAGCACGCGGTCGGCAGGGGTGATTGCCGCGGCAGTAACGGCCGCCAGACCGAGCGGAATGGGGGTGCTGAACTGCTGAAGCGCTTCGGTCTCTTCGGAGCGGCGCGTGTGAGTTGGGAACAGGCCGGCGATCTTGCCCAGCATCGGAAGTGCGGCGGCCGCAGAACCGGCTTTGCGGAAAAGCGACTTTCCGTATTTGCGCAGGAACAGCACCGTCGCGACTTCGCAAGCGTCATAGGCTGATTTCCAGTCCCATGCGCCGGACGCATCGGAGGCACCGAAGGCAGCTTCCATGGCCGAGCGAAGGCTCGAGACGTCGACGCGCTGACCGCGTTCGAGATGGGGCAGAAGAAACTGCGCCGCGCTGTGGATGGCGGCAGCTGGTTCGACAGCCGGGGATGAGACAAGCGGAAGCGGCACTGCCGGAGCGGCAGTCTTCGAAGAAACATTAAACATGGAGAAAACCTCGAGGAGAGCGGAACGGGAATGAACCGGGCGGCCCTCTCTCGACCAATCCGGCTCAAATCCGCCCTGGCCGGCCTCTCCCCTCTGGACTGCGGTCCTGCCGATAACGATCCTTCTTCGATCCAGGCGCTGCGCCGCTACCCGCCGTCAGCCCAACGACGACAGCGGCAACGCGGTTGGCAGCCCGGGGCGATATCTTGGCACGCAGTGGGGACGGCGGGGCAGCAGCCGCCGAGCGAGAAGGACGCGGCTGAAGCGGCCAATTAGCTTTGCCCGTGTCTGAGAAAGTGAGCGTCCGGCAGCGGTAGGAAAGGGCGCGGAGCGGGCCGAACCCGCTCCGCGCGAGGCGATCTATTCAGCGGCCATGTGCGGTTCGCTGTCTTCAATCTGCGCATCGTCGTCTGAGAGGAATTCGGGCAGCTCTTCCCCATAGCCGTCGGTGCCGGCGCCGTTATCAGCGCCAGCGCTGCCGTCGAGGTCGACCAGGCGCAGCGGCTCGGGCAGCCAGCCACTATCGGTCAGCAAGCGCTCGGCTTCCTTCGCCATATCTCCCTTTTTCAGATGCTCGATTAGCTGCGCGGCCTGTTCGCCCTTCGCCTCTCGCACCGCCTCGAGAATGCGGGACTTGGTGATGCGGCCGAGATAGTTTTCGACTGTCGGTGTCCAGCCGGCGTCAACCATATCGAGACCGACCGCGCGTGCCAGTCGATCAGCTTGCGCGATCCGCTGCCGAACGCCGTGTGCCGAGACAGCGCCGCCATAGCGGTCGCCTTTCTCGTGGAGCGCGTTCACGCCGTAGCTGACGCAATGGGCGAGCAACGCCGCGCGGCTGGTCTCATCAAGTGAGGCGATCCAGTCCCAAAGTGCATCGTCCTCGGTCGGCAGGTCCGATTTCCAGCCCTCATGGCGTTCGGCCACCGATTTCGCCGAGGGGCTGTCCTTCAGGTCACCTGCCTGCAGAGGGAAGAAGACGTGACGGATCGAGGCCTCCAGGCACCCGTTCGTGGTGCGGTGCTGGAACGTGTCAGTGACCAGCTTGTGCAAGAGCGCTGTCATGGCGACGTGAGGGTTGCCGGCAACCGCATCGCGCAACGCCAGTGTCCGGTGTGCGGTCAACTCTGTCATCAGTCGGTCCGGCAGGGGCTTGACCGCATCGTCCTCGTCTTCCTCGCACTCGACAGCCTGGCCGCCAATGGTGACAACGGCACGGTGCACCGACGAGCTGTCGGCAGCTCCGGACCTGCCGTCCCTTTTCGATTCATTCGCGCCGTCAAATGACATCAGCGGCACGTCCTCAGGCCGGAGAAAGCCGCGGTCGACCGAGAGTGAGCCGTCAGTGTCGATGCTGACGAACGCGCCGGCGACGGCGATGTCGGCCGGATCGAATTGCCTTGGGCGCTTGTCGAAATTGGCGAGCGCGGTCTCGATTTCACCGAGTCGCTGATCGACGTCTTCGGGCAGCTCGTCAGCACCCTCATATTCGGTTTCAAGCTTGGCATGCTCGGCGTTGAGGGCATCGATGGTAGCCTGCTCCTCGGCAGAGAGATCGAGCGGATCACTCTGCAGATGATACAGCCCACGCGTTGCGTCGTAGGGGAAGCTGATGGCGACCTCGACCCACTTCCAACCCTCGGCTGCAACTTCCTGGGCAACCGCCTTGAGCTTCTCTGTGACCAGGCGGTCCAGCAGCGCTGCATCCTGCAGCCAGCCGCCGTCATCCGACTGGAACAGGTCGTGCATGACGATACCACCCGCGGCCTCATAGGCGTCGGTCCCCACGAAGACGGCGCGCTTGTCGGAGGCGCGCACCGTCGTTTCGGTCAGCATGCGCCGGATTTGATAGGGCTCTTTCGACCAGGCATCCCTGATTGCCTCCCAGATCTGCTCCTGGCGAGCGCGGTCTTCAGAGACCGTGAAAGCCATGAGTTGCTCCAGCGTCATCCCGTCATCGGCATACACATCGAGCAGCACTGGGGAGACAGAAGCCAGCCTAAGCCGTTGCTTAACAACGTTGACCGGCACGAAGAAGGCTGCGGCAATCTCCTCCTCGCTCATGCCTTTTTGGCGCATGTCCTGGAAGGCGCGAAACTGATCGAGCGGGTGCAGCGGCGCTCGCTCAATGTTCTCGGCGAGCGACACCTCCTCGGCAACGATCGCGCTGTGACGGGCGCGCACGACACAGGGCACGAGGGCGGTCTTGGCGAGGCGCTTTTGCTTCACCAGCAGCTCAAGCGCGCGGAAGCGCCGGCCTCCGGCAGGCACCTCAAACATGCCAGTCTCGTTACCGTCGCTGTCGACGACGGGCAAGACGCTGAGGCTCTGGATCAAGCCGCGGCGGGCGATCGAGGCCGCAAGATCCTCGATCGAGATGCCGACCTTGACGCGCCGGACATTGGACTGGGAGAGCACCAGCTTGTTGAACGGAATGTCGCGCGAGGACGACAGGGTGATCTTCTGAACGGCAGTAGCCATCGGGATGTACTCCGCGACGGGCGGCCGAGAGCCTCTCTCTCGACCTCCAAAC
Source organism: Mesorhizobium sp. M1217 (assembly GCF_040318275.1). Classification (NCBI taxonomy): domain Bacteria; kingdom Pseudomonadati; phylum Pseudomonadota; class Alphaproteobacteria; order Hyphomicrobiales; family Phyllobacteriaceae; genus Mesorhizobium; species Mesorhizobium sp. M1217. Next base: position 33,519 of record NZ_JAMYMA010000014.1, read on the forward strand.
CCGTCATGAGAATTCCGTCACTCCTCGCCCTCTGATGTGCTCGGCAGCCACGCGACACTTGTCGCGGAGCAGCAGGTCGGTCCTGGCGCTCTGCAACGACTTCGCCGCAGCGGGGTCCGGCATCGAGGCAGACTTCGGTCATGAACGCATCCGCAGGAAGACGCCGAACTGGAAGCGGGCGGCCATTACGCTGCCTCCCGCCGATCGTCGTCAGCGGCCACTTTGTCCGGCAAAAAACCCAAGAGATAATCCGCAGCCCTGCTTGCCAGAGAGGCGGCGCGAACGATCGCACGGTTATCCTCGCGCAGCACCTCCAGCCACGAGCCGATATAGTCGGCGTGACGCACGGTCGGCGTGATGCCCAGCGAGGCGCAACAGAAAGCCGCACATATCTCGGCAACCAGCTCTTCGAAGGCATACTTCTTGGTGCCGAAGGAACCAGACAAATCCCGGTTGAGGCGTGAGGCATGACCGGTGGCGTGCCCGAGTTCATGCAGGGCGGTCCGGTGCCAATTGATCGGCTCGAAGTAGGCTTGGGGTGGCGGGACCCGCACATAATCGTGGGCCGGAGCGTAGAAGGCGCGGCTGCCACCAACCCGGAAATCGATCCCCGTCTGCTTGATCAGCCTCTCGACCTTCGGCTCGATCAGGCCGGGTAGGGGCGGGTGCGTGGCCATCGCAACATCGTCGGGCAGCCCGTCGCACTGCGCGGCGTTGAACACCGTGAAGCGTTTGAGGAATGGGATCGATCGGGCTTGCTCGCCGGTTTCGCGGGTACGCTTTTTCTCGTCGTCGGGCACGAACCGATGGGCGTAGACGACTGTCGTTCCATGCTCACCCTTGCGGACGCTACCGCCAAGCGCGAGCGCCTGGCGGAAGGTCAGCCAGCTCTGTCCTGAAAAGCCCTGCTCGATCACCGAACCCCAGAGGATCAGGACATTGATTCCAGAGTATTGCCGGTCGGTGGCGGCGTTCTTCGGCATGGCGAGCGGCGCCTTCGCAGCTGCCATTCCCCATGGCTGAACCCAGGGCAGCCGACCGGCCTCCAGCTCGCCGATGATCTTGCTGGTGATGTCCTCATATATGCTGGCCCGCGTCGGGGCAGCTTGGTGCCGATGCTTGGTCATTGCGAGTCTCCGCGCCGGGCGCCGGGAGCCTCTCTCCCAGCCTTCAACCCGTCAGTGCGCCAAGCGCGGCCCTCCAACTTTATGAACTCAAATGAAGATTTCGGTTGCCGACCAACTCCGAGGTGGAAGACACCATTCGAAACCGCAGCGTGAGGCGATCAGCAGAACCCACTAAGCCGGGCGCACGGGAGTAGGCCCAAGCGACCCGGCAGTGAGTCCATGAAAACGGAAGCCGCACAGACAGCCGAAGCCAGTCAGGAGCGGTTCCACCGGCCACGGAAGTGGGGAGCCAGCCGAAAGGCTCGTGGAGTGCGCGTCAGCGCAACCGTTCCGATTAGCAGGTCAAAGGAGCATCTTTGCCGCAGGCGCTCCAGTCGGCGCTTTTCGCAGCCGTATATTCAGAGAAAAGATCGTGCGGCAGGGCATCCGGAATGGCGAGACAGAAAAGTGTGCTCAATGCGAACCGCGATCCGTCTGTTTCCGAGCGAAACTATCGGACCATAGAGATTGGCTGAGGGCTCCGTTTTGAAAATCCCCGACCAATTCGACGAGACCACGCCCCTGCGCGTCGCGATTGCAGCACGAATTGCCTTTCCCGATGGCTCGATGTGCGCAGCAGGCCTACGCAAGGAACGTGACGCCGGCCGACTTGAAACCGAGCTAATCGCAGGAAAGGAGTACGTCACCTTGCTGGCGATCACCAGAATGAGGGAACTATGCCGCGGGCGTCGAAAGGGCCACGCCTCGTCTGGCGCGGCGAAAGCTGGAAAAAGGACGGAACACTCCGAAACAAAGCTGGATGGTTTATCCGCGATCGAACAACGTTCATCAGCGCTGGCAGCGGCGAAAAGGGCCATCCAGGACCTGAAGCTGAAAAGGCGCTCGCGGTCTACATCGCCAGCAAGTACCACCGAGCGCGCGGTGCCGAAGATGTCTTGATAGCCGATGTCGTCAGCGTCTACCTGAGAGAGGTTGCACCGAAGCATGCCGCGCCGGAAGAGACGGCGGCTCGGCTGGACAACATCCTCGATTTCTTCGGTGAAAAGACCCTCGCCGCTATTAACGGCAAACTCTGCCGCGACTACGCCGCGTCCTGTCCCACAGAAGCCGTTGCGCGCCGCCAACTCGAGGATTTTCGTGCAGCCATCAACTACTATCGCAGGGAAGGTTACACGACTGCCGCACCGACGATTGTCCTGCCCGACAAGGCTGGTGCACGCGAGCGCTGGTTGACGCGCAGTGAAGCGGCCGCTCTCATCTGGGCAGCTTGGCGTATGAAGCAGAAATGGAAGGGCCAGGAGAGCGGCCGGCGTACCGGACGACACCTCGCCCGCTTCATGCTTGTCGCGCTTTATACAGGAACACGCTCTGCCGCAGTCTGCGGCGCCGCCGTCCGTCCAACCAAAGGGCGTGGTTATGTGGACCTTGACCGCGGCATCTTTTACCGCCGTGCCGATGGCGCAAAGAAGACCAAAAAACGCCAGCCGCCCGTGCGCCTGCCGGACCGGCTATTGGCTCACCTCCGCCGCTGGGCGTGCACGGATCTCGATATCAGAACCAAGGCGCGCGGCAAAAGCGCAAATATCGGCCGAAAAATATCGCAAGATTTTGTCGTGGAATGGAATGGAAAGCCGGTGGTGTCGGTAAAGAAGAGCTTCAGGAGAGCTCGCGAGGCAGCCGGCCTCGGTCCCGACGTCACTTCGCACACGCTTCGCCACACCGCTGCGACCTGGCTGATGCGGGCCGGCGCCGACATGTGGCAGGCGGCGGGCTTTCTGGGCATCACCGTGGATGTCCTGATCGATACTTATGGCCACCATCATCCCGACTTCCAGGCAGACGCCGCCGAGAAGATCGCCAAGAAGCAGGTCGCCGCCGAGGCGACGAAATCGGTCTCAGGACAGATGACAATGAAACATGAACTCGGCAGGGGGGGCCCTATGTTTCCCACCCAAAGCTCGAAAGGAAACGCGATCATTGCGAAGCAAGCGTGACGATCGGGCCCAAAAAGCTGCGGCTTTGCTGGTAGCGCACATCGTTCGGGACGATGGGGTCGCAGGTTCACGCTGCCACCCGCACCACTTTCTCTAATTTGGGTTGGGCGGTCACGCCGTTCGAATCCACTCCGACTCCCCGGACTGAACGAAACTGCGAACTACGAGCTGCCGATCCCCTCGAAACAAGAGGACCAGCTCTCCTCCTTCATGAATGATCGCTGCGACCGCGGCCGAATTGCTTCCACGAGGTCCGGTTCGAACCGCCGTGTTGTTGCGATTTTCGTCTAAGAGTTTGCGCCAGCGAGCAAGACGCTCAGGATCCAGCATACTAGCGGCCAAAGCTGCTTGTACCGCATAGCCGGGTTCATTCTGCTCCATTCCTCTGAAACGTGGCGAAGACAACCCGCTTGCTTTCGCGCACGCAGTCTTCAAGCGGCTTCGCCTTCGCCAGATGCGCCGCAATCGCGCTGGCCAGTATGCAACCTGTTCCGCGCATTGATGTGGCAAGGCGCGGTGTATCGACGTGGATGGGTTCATGATCGGAGCGTAATAAAATATCGGTCGATCGGAGTCCCGAGGCATGCCCACCCTTGATCAGCAGGGCCTGAGGGCCGGCGGCCAACAGTCTTTGTCCTTGTCGGAGCGCATCGTCCTCATCCACTGCCAGTTCGGAGCCAATAAGGTGCGCCAGTTCGGGAAGGTTGGGCGTGACAAGGCAGCAAAGCGGCATCAGATCGCGCTTCATGACAGCGATAGCGGCTGCCTGTAAGAGCGCCCGGCCTGAGGTGGAGGCCAGCACTGGATCGAGTACTGCCGGCACCTGTCGATTTTCGCGCAGTACGGCGGCAACCGCAGCGATGGTCTCGGCTGTTCCGAGCATGCCGATCTTGATTGCCGCCACTTCGTTGGCCTGCAGCGCGGCGCGCATCTGATCAGCCACCAGGCTTGGTGGCGAATGAAGGATTTCCAGTACGGCGTCGTGCGTTTGCACTGTGAGCGCGGTGACAGCGAGGCAGGTGCGCACGCCAATGGAAGAGATCGTCTCGATATCGCGTGCAATTCCAGCCCCACCGCTGGAGTCTGATCCGCCGACCACGAGCACATGCGGTTCTCGCCTCAGCGCCATGGCTTTGTCTTTTCGATCCATTCTCGCGTGCGCGCTTCGGGATCGGCATTCAAGGTGATGTCGGTGACCACCGCGGCGCTGTCCGCACCAGCCTCGAAGACACCGTCGAGCCGGTCGGGGTTGAGGCCGCCGATGGAGACCAATGGGATCGGCGCCACCCGATGCTTCCACTCGCTGATCCGCTCGAGCCCTTGCGGCGCCCATTTCATCTGCTTCAGGACGGTGGGATAGATGGGGCCGAGCGCGATATAGTCGGGCTCGGCAGCGATGGCCGTTTCCAGTTCGAGATGATCGTGCGTGCTGAGCCCAAGCTTCAATCCGGGGTACTTAATCGCCAGCAGGTCGGCCGCAGCCAAATCCTCTTGGCCGAGATGGACGAAGTCGCAGCCTTCCTCAATGGCGAGCCGCCAATGGTCGTTGACGATCAGTTGGCAACCATGGACCGCGCAGACGCCGTTCGCGCGGCGGATTTCCGTCCGCAACGTGGCCTCGTCCCTATCCTTGATGCGCAACTGAACCAGCTTGACGCCAAGCGGCACCAGCCGTTCGATCCAGGCGGCGCTGTCGACGATCAGGTAGAAGGGGTCGAGCTTCATGAAAAAACTGCCCTGCCAATTGTCGGCGTCGACGGCACGGCGACGTCCTGCGGTTCGAGCATTCCCGAGTTGAAAGCTTCACGACCGGCCTCGACCGCCTTGCCGAACGCACGCGCCATGCCGACCGGATCGGCCGCCTTGGCGACTGCGGTGTTCAGGAGTACGGCGTCAAAGCCGAGCTCCATGACGGTTGCCGCGTGCGACGGCCGTCCGAGCCCCGCATCCACGATCAGCGGAACGCCTGGGAAATGTGCGCGCATCGAGCGCAGCGCCGGAATGTTGATCGGCCCGAGGGCGGAACCGATCGGTGCACACCACGGCATCAGAACCTGGCAGCCCGCCTCCAGCAGTCGCTCGGCGACGACAAGATCGTCGGTGGTATAGGGGAATACATCAAAACCGTCCTCGCACAGGATGCGGGCGGCCTCGACCAGCCCGAACACGTCCGGCTGCAGCGTGTCGTGGTTGCCGATCACTTCGAGCTTGATCCAGTTGGTGCCGAAAACTTCGCGCGCCATCTTCGCGGTCGTGACCGCTTCCTTGACGGAGTGGCAGCCGGCAGTGTTGGGCAGGATTCTGACGCCGAGCGAGCGGATCAACGACCAGAATTGTTCGCCGGCCCCGCCGCCTGCCATCTCACGGCGTAACGAGACGGTTACCGCCGAAGCGCCCGACGCCTTGACGGCCTCGGCAAGGATGGCCGGCGATGGATATTGAGCGGTGCCGAGAAGCAGGCGGGAGGCAAGCGACGTTCCGAGAAGATCGAACATGGCCTAGCCTCCCTGCATCGGTGAGAGGATTTCGATCCGGTCGCCGTCGCTCAACCGGAATTCCGCCCGGTTGGCTTTGTGCACGAGTTCGCTGTTGACGGCCGTTGCCAGCCAATCGCCTTCATAGTCGAGCGCCGCAAGCAGCTCGGCCAGCGTGGTGGCTGCAACCTCATGCACTTTGCCGTTGACCGTCAGTTTCATGAGCAAGCTCCTTCGTTCCGTCTTGATGGAAGACCAGGTCGGCCGCCTGGCGCGCCATGGCAGGGGCGAGAAGAAAGCCATGGCGATAAAGCCCGTTGACTGCGACGGTGCTTCCATGTGCCTCGACACGCGGCAGATTGTCGGGAAAAGCAGGACGGACGCCGACACCGGTTTCAACGATCCCGGCCTCGCCGAATGCCGGATGGAGGGCATAGGCGGCACCCAGAAGCTCCATCATCGAACGCACCGTGGCCGGCTCGGCGGACCCGCTCTCGATCATGGTCGCACCGACCATGAAACACTGGCCGGTGCGCGGCACCACATAGAGCGGAAAGCGCGGATGAAGCAGCCGGACCGGGCGCGACAGCGAGATGTCGGGCGTGCGCAGGATCAGCATTTCGCCGCGAACGCCACGTAGCCGGTCATCGATGGCTGCCATTCCCGTGCAGTCGATCTGATGATCGAAACCAAAAACATGCCAGACCTCGGTGCCGAAGTGAAACTCGACACCCATGGCTGCGAGCTTGTCATGAAGCGCTGCCATCGCCTGACGCGGGTCGAGATGCGCCTCGTCGGAGAAGAGCAATCCGCGCCGGAAGCGGCCGGCGAGGTCGGGCTCCAGGAGCGCAATTTCGTCTTCATCGACACGCCGATGGCCCGAGGTGCGGCTGGCGAAGCGGTCGATCTCGCCCGCATCGCGCGGCGCGGCCACGACCAGCGTTCCGGCCCGCGTCACCTGGCCGGGGGTTGCGGCATCCCACCAGTCGGCGGCACCGCGCCCGAGATCCAGCACCGGCTGCTCGGCGCTTTCGCGCTCGCACCATGGCGCCAACATGCCGCCGGCGAACCACGACGCATTGCCCCCAAGGCCAGGCCTTGTCTCGGCAACGGAAACCGCCGCGCCGCGTGCGGCGAGCTCGAAGGCGGCGGTGAGGCCGGCAACGCCGGCCCCTTTGACCAGCACCTTCATGATGGCTCACGTGGCTGAGGTATGAGCGGTGCGCCGGTCTCGTCCGCCGGCAGGTAGAGATCGCCGCCCTCGCGGTATTTCGCCGCCATCGCCGCCATGCCCTCCTTCTGCGCTTCGGTGCGGATGTCGTGGGAAATTCGCATCGAGCAGAATTTCGGCCCGCACATCGAGCAGAAATGCGCCAGCTTGTGCGCCTCCTTGGGCAAGGTCTGATCGTGGAAGGACCGCGCGGTTTCGGGATCGAGCGACAGGTTGAACTGGTCCTCCCAGCGGAATTCGAAGCGCGCGCGGGAAAGGGCATCATCCCTGACTTTCGCCGCCGGATGACCTTTTGCCAGGTCGGCGGCATGGGCGGCTATCTTGTAGGTGATCACGCCGATCTTGACGTCGTTGCGATCGGGAAGGCCGAGATGCTCCTTGGGCGTGACGTAGCAGAGCATGGCGGTGCCGAACCAACCGATCATCGCCGCGCCGATGCCGGAGGTGATGTGGTCGTAGCCCGGCGCGATGTCGGTCGTCAGCGGCCCAAGCGTATAGAACGGCGCCTCGCCGCAGACGGCGAGCTGCTTGTCCATGTTCTCCTTGACCTTGTGCATCGGCACGTGGCCGGGGCCTTCGATCATTACCTGGCAATCCTTCGCCCAGGCGATCTGTGTCAGCTCGCCGAGCGTCTCCAGCTCGGCGAATTGTGCTGCGTCATTGGCGTCGGCGATCGAGCCAGGACGAAGGCCGTCGCCCAGCGAAAAGGACACGTCATAGGCGCGGCAAATGTCGCAGATCTCGGCGAAATGTTCGTAGAGGAAGCTTTCCCGGTGATGATGCAGGCACCATTTGGCCATGATCGAGCCACCGCGCGAGACGATGCCAGTGACCCGGTCAACGGTCAGCGGGATGTAGTGCAGCCGCACGCCCGCATGGATGGTGAAATAGTCGACGCCCTGTTCGGCCTGTTCGATCAGCATGTCGCGGTAGACCTCCCAGGTCAGGTCCTCGGCGATGCCGCCGACCTTTTCGAGCGCCTGATAGAGCGGCACCGTGCCGATCGGAACCGGCGCGTTGCGGACGATCCAGTCGCGGATGTTGTGGATGTTGCGGCCGGTCGACAGGTCCATCACCGTGTCTGCGCCCCAGCGGATCGCCCACACCATTTTTTCGACCTCTTCAGCCATCGACGATGTGACGGCGGAGTTGCCGATGTTGGCGTTGATCTTGACCAGGAAATTGCGACCGATGATCATCGGCTCGCTCTCGGGATGGTTGATGTTGGCGGGAATGATTGCGCGTCCGCGCGCCACCTCATCACGCACGAAATCCGGCGTGACGAAATCGGGCAGTGTCGCGCCGAAAGCCTCGCCGTCGCGCTCAAGCTTGCCGTGCAGGATCTCGCGACCAAGGTTCTCGCGGATGGCGGCGAACTCCATTTCGGGTGTGATGATGCCGGCGCGCGCATAGGCAAGCTGCGTCACCGCCTTGCCTGCTTTGGCTCTGAGCGGTCGATGGCGAATGGGAAATTCCGGCGTCAGGCGTTCGCCCGTCGCGAATCCGTTGTCCTCCGGCCGGACATGGCGGCCGTCATAGGCCTCGACATCGCCGCGCGCCGTAATCCATTCGTGGCGAAGCCGTGCAAGGCCATTTTCGATGCTGGTTTCGACAGTCGGGTCTGTATAGGGGCCGGACGGATCGTAGACGGTGACGGGCGGTTCGCCGGCCGTCGGATGGACGGAGATTTCGCGCATCGGCACCCTGATCTGCGGGTGGATGGCACCGGGCTTGTGGATTTTTCGTGAGGCGGGCAGCGGTCCCGTCGAGACGGCGGGGGTGAGGGCATTCATCTTGAGGCTCCTTTGCTCGTTGCATTGGAGACCCAGTTCTGTGCCGGGAGGATGAAAAGACGCTTCTGTCGACCTGCCGAAACAGGACCTCGGGCGTAAACTCCCGCAAGCGCTTGCACCGTCCCTACGCCAGTATGAACTGGATCAGGTTCAACGGGTCACTGCGCCGCGAATGCCAGCAGTATCTCAGCCCCTTGCCGGGACTCCCCTGGTGAATGCGTGAGGTTGGACGGGACGGCTCCGGTTTGTCAAGCGCGTTCTGGCCGCGGCTGATCGGCGGCCGGTCAGACCGTGCGGAAAAAATCGTGCATGTCTCGGCGACAAGTCAAGCCTCGGAGATGAAGGCAGGGACAAGGGAATTACAAACCGTCGGACTAAAAATCGATCCTGATGATCACACCTTCAATGGGCACCAAAGGTTTGCGCGTAGATCGCCTCGATTCTTCCTGCCTCGTCACTGGTCAGCGTGGCGAATTCCTTTTCGCGCGCGCGGTTCGATAGATGTCCATCATTCTGGTGAAGAAAACGGAAGAGCAGATCGGTCAACCGCTCGGGCATGTCAATAAAGGCGTCCACCTGCTGCCGGAACTGATCGTAGCGCTGCAGAAATGCGGTTTCCTCGGGAAGGTCCCGTTCGATCGTCCGCTGAACGCAGGCATAGAGGAATTCGGCGTGCGGGGTTGCATCGAAGAACCGGTAGAAATCACCGGTGTCATTCAGCACCCGGACGTTGAATTGCGGCGTCGGTTCCCATTCCACCAATGGCAGAAGGCGCTGCGAATAGCTCTCGAGCACGCCCCTGTACTCGTTGATCTGGTCCAGGATCGCGGCCGAGACGGGAAAGACCACTCCCGGCGGATTGAAGCCGCGCATGGCAAGGACGTGGTGGATTAGGTAGCGGTGAATGCGGCCGTTTCCGTCCTCGAACGGGTGAATGTAGACAAAGCCGAAGGCGAGGATTGCGGCGGCTACGACTGCATCAAGGTTTTGCGCGGGGCCCTGATCGAACGCCGCCATTCCATCGATTAGCCGCGGCAGGTCCTCGGGCCGAGCGCTGATGTGATCGGGCAAGGGCGTGCCGTTGTCTCGGTCATGCTCACCGACGAAACCTCCTTCTTTTCGGAAGCCAAGTCTTGCGAAACGGGCGTCGCCAAGTACAATTCTTTGCAGACGCAGCAGCTCATCGCGATCGATCGGCCAGCGGCCGGCTTCGCCGATGGCGCGGCCCCAGCGCTGGATGCGATCTTGCGGCGGGCGCTCGCCCTCGATCGCATAGCTTGATCGCGAGTCTTTGAGCAAAAGAAAGGCGGCGGTCCGAGCAAGAAGGTCGCGCGGCACGTCCGCTACGATTGCCTCCGCGCGCCGCGGTAGTTCAAGGCCGATGAATTTTTCGAGAATCTTGGTGCGGAACACCAGAGGGCAGAACTCACGCGTGCCGGGGAGATTGTCCCTTACGCGGTAGCGCGAAGCGGTCTTGTCGGGTCCGGGCCACTGCAGCTCGGGATCGACAACCGGAATGTATCGTCCGGCCGCCGCGTCCGGCAGATCGATACGGGCGCCCCTCAGCCATTCATATAAAAACCAGATGCGGCGGGCATAACTGCCGGTCGGGCTTTCACGGACCAGCGCCTCGATCGGCGTGGGACCGGTCACTTGGAACAGCCGCTTGAGGACGGCAAGGTCCAGTCCCTCGTACTTGAGCGCAAAGGTCAGGTGGCCTTCGAGGGTAGGATTTGGGGCGTGGCGGGGGGTCATGATCCGCCAGCCATCCCGTTCGGTAATGCGATGATGCTCGCCCGTGGCGAACAACCTACGGGGCAAGGGCACGGCGAGCCTGTAGGCTCCGACCAGGGCGCTGTACCCGGCCGGGGTCGCCGTTTCAGGAAGGCGGATTTCCTGAAAAACGGTAACAGGACCTGAAAATTGGTGCTCTTGCACCGGAGGCATGAAAAGCGAATCCTTTCATCGAATTTTGGTTCAGCTGGGCCAACACCTGTGAAAAATGATCCTATTCCATGAAAATTGATGCCACAAGACAAATTTTCCGAAAACCGATTCTAAACGGTGCTGGAGTCATCAAGCAAGAACTCCGCCACCGGCTCAAGGAAGCGACTTCATGACAAAAAGGTGAGTCCAGGAACCGCCATTCGCCCGTCTCTTAGTCACGAGGCCGGCACGGATGGCCCGCCTTACGTCGAGCCGGATTGCTCGAGGAGAACCGCGCCGTTCGGGGCTCACTCATAGAGCGCTCCGGCGCGCGATCCCGATTTGATAGCCGCGATCACGCTCGCGACTGATCTTGGTGACGTGGCGGCGTCGGAGTAGAAAACTGATGCAGGATCTCGGTGGCGTCGTGTGTGTGTGTGTGTGACCTGAAGTGAGTTCTCTGCGGTATGGGGGACGGCACGCAGCGCGCGCGTCTTCTCGGCAAACAGATCGACGAAGCGGCACCGAAGGGAAGTTCCTGGCATTCATTCTCGCCATCGCTGCCCCAATTTGCCGACCGGACTGCCGATCGATCTCGCCCAATACTTTGCGCGCGCAAGGGCCGAAGTTGAACTGGGTGGCACCTGCTCATTCGGGAGCTAACTCATGCTTGGCGCGCTAGCCCGAGAGAGCTGTGCCTGATCGAATGCGTGAAATCGTAGCTCGGGTGGAGAGGCTGACACGGTCATCTGTCACCCGCCTTCGGGCTGTAACGGAAAGCGCGACATCGTCTCCAATGCTCGTTCCCCACGTCGAGGGCCCAGCGGCTTGGCTGCGGGGGGACTGTCAGCTAGTGGCCGCTGGGCCTTGACGACCAGCGAGCGTAAGAGGAGGCCCTGCGCTGGCTGACGAAAACTTGCGAGCAAAGCCACGGAAAAGCATCATTCGAACGAACTCTTTCGTCGAGACGAGGAGGGCAGTGAGGCGGTAGCCGCCGCTTTGAAGCTCTCCGGCAGCTGCTACGCTGGTCGTTCAGAGGGTCGCAGCTGCGCTTGCGCCGTCATATCAGATAAGTCTAATATAATCCGCGCCTAGCCATCGAACGCCGCGGCGCCCTCGGGTCGGCGCTATTCATCGGGTGGGCATGTCGGGTACGCAAGGGAGGACGAAATGAGACTGGTTCAGTCATTTGCATTTGCTGCTGTGCTGCTTCTTTCGTCTGCATTGTCTGCGGCCGCCCACTCGGCTCGTGAGGACATCGAAGCGGCGTTGGTAAAATTCATGGACGCCTTCAACAGCGGAAACGCAGCAGCGGTAGGTCAAATGTATACCGACGATGCCGCTCTGCTGCCACCCGACGGCAAACGCGTCGATGACCGCAAGGGCGTGGAAGAATTCTGGCAGGGCGCAATCAAGGCCGGGATGAAGAATCTCACCCTGAAGGCGCTGGAAGTGGAAGGGAGCGGGAATCTCGCCTACGAAGTTGGCGCATTTACGCTCAGTGTGCCGAGCAAAGGCGGTGCCCCTTCCACCGTTGCGGGCAAGTACATTGTCGTTTGGAAAAAAGGGGGCGACGGGACATGGCGCCTGCATCGGGACATCTGGAACTTAGGTGCGGCCCAATAGATTCCGCGATCCGTGAGGCCGGCGCGGCTTGCAACAGTTCCAACGAAAGTCCATGGCAATAGTTGATGTGACTGAATTGATTAACAAAATTGAACAGACTTGATGGGTCTGCTCATCGAGTCGGCTCTGGATCTATCGCGCTACCGATCAGGGAGGCGGTAAGATTCGAGCTCAGCAGAACGGCTGACCACCACTTGCCGGGACTAGAGTGTTCTCCGGCTCGGCGCGCCGCTGAGGACTCTTGTTCATTTGGTCATGCGCAATCCGTGGTTCTCCAAGAACCCGTCCATCTCGTCAAATGCCATCTGAGCCGAGACAACTAACTATCATTGGGCAAGTAGCGGCTCAACGGCTCCAGAAGAAAGCAGCCCCCCTATGCTCGTTCAACATTCGAGATCGCATCGGGCAAGTCTTTCCACGTGCGGGTACGCCATGCTGCTTCGACCGCCCCTTTTTTCTTGCGGATTTAGGAATTCGAGCTTTTCGGTTGTTCCGATCATCCATTTGGGAAACGACCGATGCCGGCAAGCAAGGTTTTATGGGGCCAGATACTCACCGCCTTTCTGATCGTCGTCGCGACAACATGGGGAGCAACACAGTGGACGGCAGGGCGGCTCGACTTTCAAAGCCAACTCGGTCCGCCGTGGTTCGAATTGGCTGGACACCCCGTTTATCCGCCGCCAGCCTTTTTCTGGTGGTGGTTTTTCTACGACGCCTACGCGCCGAACGTCTTCCTGGAGGGCGCGGCGATTGCGGCGAGCGGAAGCCTCATGGCTATCGTCGCAGCGATCGGGACGTCGCTGTGGCGGGCGCGCGAGGGAAAGGATACCACGACTTACGGCTCGGCGCGCTGGGCGACGCGAGACGAAATCAAGGCCGCTGGGATGATCGGTCAGGATGGGGTGATCCTGGGTATGTTGGGCCGACACTATCTACGCCACGACGGTCCGGAACACGTGCTATGTTTCGCACCGACCCGAAGCGGCAAAGGCGTCGGCCTGGTCGTGCCGTCACTACTGACCTGGCCGGGTTCGGCAATCGTCCACGACATCAAAGGCGAAAACTGGGAACTGACGGCCGGATGGCGGGCCCGTTTCGGCCAGGTGCTTCTGTTCGACCCGACCAATGCTGGATCCGCAGCCTACAATCCTCTGCTGGAGGTGCGACGGGGCGAGTGGGAAGTTCGAGATGTGCAGAACGTGGCGGATGTCCTGGTCGACCCAGAAGGCACATTGGAACGCCGCAACCACTGGGAGAAGACCAGCCATGCGTTGCTGGTCGGCGCAATACTGCACGTGCTCTATGCGGAGAAAGACAAGACCCTCGCAGGCGTGGCGAACTTCCTTTCTGATCCAGAGCGGCCAATCGAGGCAACGCTGCGCGCCATGATGCTGACGCGGCATTTGGGTGATGCAGGCCCGCATCCCGTCGTGGCGTCGGCTGCTCGGGAACTGCTTAACAAGTCCGAGAACGAGCGTTCCGGCGTGCTCTCGACGGCCATGAGTTTTCTGGGCCTCTACCGCGATCCAGTTGTGGCCAAGGTGACGTCATACTGTGACTGGCGGATCGCAGACCTTGTCGAGGAGGCACGGCCGACGACGCTCTATCTGGTCGTGCCGCCATCGGACATCAGTCGCACAAAGCCGCTGATGCGACTCGTGCTTAACCAGATCGGCCGCAGGCTCGCCGAAAATCTTCACGCGAAGGATCACCGGCAGCGTCTTTTGATGCTGCTGGACGAGTTTCCCGCGCTCGGCAGGCTCGATTTCTTCGAAAGCGCGCTGGCCTTCATGGCCGGGTATGGCATCAAGTCGTTCCTGATTGCACAATCGCTCAATCAGATCGAGAAGGCCTACGGACCGAACAATTCCATCCTCGACAATTGTCATGTGCGGGTGAGCTTCGCCACGAATGACGAGAGGACGGCCTGCCGCTCGCCGGCCACAAGGACAACCACGCCGGCCTGATGACCAAGGATCAGATGGCGGTCCTTCGCGCCTCGATGTCGGTCGGCGACGGGCGGGAGTGGGACGCCTTCGAGGGATTGGCTGTTGGGGATTTGGAGCTGCAAGGGTTCCTCGATGCCGTTCCGTTCGCGGCAAAGGGCCAGCGGCGCCGGCACGCCCAGCGCATCGTGATCCCTGGTCGTCTCGTCGCGGAAGCCAAAGGCAGCGTCTCCACGCAGGTCGGCTTCGGCAGAATTCTGGACGAGATTGCGCGGGCTGGCGGGCCGCTCGCCGACGCGATCGTCACGGCATCACCCGATGTCACGGTTTCGACCAATCTCGGCCCCTGGGTCAACCGGCGCGGCCTGTTCGCGCGTCAGTCACTCGCGGACACTTTCCGCAGCGAACGCATCGCCTCGGCGCAGAAATGGGAATTCGGCACCTCCGGCCAGCACATCGAACTCGGCATCGCCGAGAATAATCTGTTCATCCTGCTGTCGGCACTTGGGCTGTCGCATTCGGTTTTCGGCAAACGGCTGCTGCCGATCGGCACACTCTACGATCCGTTCATCCAGCGCGGTCTCGATGCGCTCAACTATGCCTGCTACCAGGACGCGCGCTTCCTCCTTGTCGCGACGCCTTCGGGGGTCACATTGGCGCCGGAAGGCGGGGCGCATCAGTCGATCGCCACACCGTTGATCGGCATAGCGCAAGACGGGCTTGCCGCCTACGAGCCGGCCTTCGTCGACGAGTTGGGCGTGATCATGCGCTTTGCCCTGGATTATATGCAGCGCGACGGCGACGCCGTGCAGTCGGAGCGCACCTGGCTGCGCGACGAGACCGGCGGCTCGGTCTATCTGCGGCTCTCGACGCGCCCGGTCGAGCAGATCACGCGTAGCGTGACGCCCGTACTCGAGCAGGAGATCATCGACGGCGGCTACTGGCTGCGGCATCCGGGTCCTAATGCCGAAGTAATTGTTGCCTATACCGGCGCGGTTGCGCCGGAAGCCATCGAGGCTATCGGCATTATGGCGGAGGACCGTCGCGATGTCGGTCTCCTGGCGGTGACCTCGGCCGATCGGCTGAACGCAGGCTGGACTGCCGCGAGCCGGGCACGCGAACGCGGCGTTGTTCATGCCAGGAGCCATGTCGAAAGGTTATTTGCCGACCTTCCGGCGCATTGCGCCATCGTCGCCGTCACCGACGGCCATCCGGCCGCGCTCGGCTGGTTGGGCTCGGTCTACGGCCATCGCACGCGTAGTCTCGGCGTCGAGCATTTTGGCCAGTCGGGCACGATCGGCGACCTTTACGGGCATTTCGGCATCGACGCCAATTCCATAGCCACAGCGGCCGACCGGATTGCCGGCGGTCGCCCCATTCGCTACCTGCGTGCTCTAGATTGATGCTGGCAACATTCTCTGGCCGAGGCCTGATCGTGGATCTGAAGTGATGCCACTCACTGCTCGGGTAACGCAGTATCTGGAACGGCGCGCCTCTATCGACCAGGCTAGTGCTGAAGCCCGGTGATCATGGCGACGATCTCGTTCTTGTCGGTCTCGCTGGTCTTGCGCACGCCGATCTGTTTGCCACGTCGCAGAACACAGATCCGATCTGAGAGCCTGAACACCTGGTCGAGACTGTGGCTGATGATCAGCACGCCAATATTGCGCTGCTTCAGCGACAGAACGATCGTCTCGACCTTGGCGGTTTCGGCAACGCCGAGCGCCGCGGTTGGCTCGTCGAGCAGGATCAGCTTGCTTGCCCAGTGCGTGGCGCGCGCGATCGCCACGCCCTGGCGCTGGCCGCCCGAGAGATCGCGGATGGTGGCGTGAGCCGATGGGATGCGAACGTCGAGATCCTTCACCAGCTTTTCGGTGTCGTCAATCATCCGGCGTCGGTCGAGCAGGCCGAAGCGGTTCACCGGCTCGCGGCCAAGAAACATGTTCATGTAGACGGTCTGCTGATCGGCGAGCGCCAGGTCCTGATAGACCACCTCAATGCCGTGGGCGCGCGCCATGGTGGCGCTTGACATTGCCACCGCCTGCCCCTCGATGATGATCGTCCCGGATGTCGGAGCATGCACCCCCGTCACGATCTTGACCAGCGTCGACTTGCCGGCACCGTTATCGCCGACCAACGCCACTATTTCGCCGGGATAGAGCTCGAGCGAGAAATTTTCGATGGCGGTCAGGCCGCCGAAATTCTTGCGGATGTCGCGCAGCTGCAAAACAGGGGCCGTGCCGGTCATGGTCGCGTTCATCGCTTGCTCCTAGACGGGCCAGGCAGCGGTTTCGCCAAAACCGTTTTCGATCGTTTCGACTTGGGGGGCCCGCTTTGAGACACCGGAGATGCCGACCACGTAGGCGCGGGTCACGAACGCCTGGCCGCGAAAGCCGAACACCGCCGTGTCGCCGGGGCGTGGAGCATTGGCGCCGCTAGCGTCAATCATTGCGTAATAGTCGATTGCCGCAGGCGGCGGCACCTCGACGTTTCTGAGCGCGGCGGCGGCCGTGGTGGGATCTGCGGACACGATTGCCTTCACCTCATAGTCCGGAAAGATCGGATCGATATAGAAGCCGCCACCAAGGCAGTAGGCTTTGCCGCCAGACAAATGCGACACCTCGGTCAAATACAGAACGGCAGGGAGCTCCGGCAGATCCTCCATGACGTGCAGCGCGGTGGTGCCGGCCAAGCCATTGCCCGGTTCACATTGCGTGGCGCCGGCTTCGGCCAGCGCGCCAAGCAGGACACTCGACGTCGTGCCGGGCGCGTTCACCTCTATGTTGCTGCGGCCGGACTTGGCGAGCGCTTCGGCAGCTCCGCCCAGTGTCGCCAGATTGTGTGTCGGCAGGACCTTTCGCGTGGTCTGGTCGAACAGCAGCGCCGGGAAGGTGGTGATGCCAGCGAATCGTGCGCCGTCGAGACCATCCAGTTTTTCGGCGACCGCGGCGATATCGGCCGCCTCAAAACCACCTTCGTGGCCGCGGTAGAAAACGTCACCATCGGCGCGGATGCGGGCAAGCAGGTTTTGCGTGTACCCGGCGAGCCTTGCGCTGGCAGCGGCTTCTTCAGCCTTGGTGTCGTTGAAGACGGTCCAATAGTCCGGCCTGAACGTTTTGGCCGCCGCATTGGCCTCGTGCCTTGCGATCTGCTGCAGGTGGCCAAGATGACCGAGCCTCAGGCCGGCTCTGTGCGTTGCCCGCGCGCAGGCCATGTCGACGGCAACGGCCTGATCGATGCCGCCGCGCTTGAGCGCATGGCAGAACGAACTGGCGCGGCCGACCTGCTTGGTCATGGCGAAAATCTTCAGTCCAAACCGGTCGGCCTCGCGCTTCAGGACCCGGGCGTTGCTTTCGACGGCATCGAGGTCGAGCACATACGAATTAGCCGGCAGCTTTCCTTCCTGGTGCAGGCGCATGGCGCTTTCTATAAAGCTCGGATTGCGGCGCCGCAGAACAGCGAGGAACATGACAAAACTCCTTCAACGCGACTTTTCGCGCAGCGATACGGCGACCGCCGCAAGAATGATCAATCCGCGCACGATCATCTGATCGGAGACGGACAGGCCCATCAGAATGAGGCCGTTGTTCAGCATGCCCATCATCAGCGAGCCGACCAGCGCGCCGACAATCGATCCCTTGCCGCCGTTGAGCAGGGTTCCGCCGACAATGACGGCCGCTATCACCGTCATAAGGTCGGTTTCGCCGAGCGTATATTTCGCGGCCTGCAGCCGGCCGGCATAGAGCAGCCCGGCAAGGCCGGCGAGCCCGCCGCTTATGGTCAGAACGGCCAGCCTTATCTGCGCCACGCTGATGCCGGAAACACTGGCGGCACGGCTGTTGTCGCCGGTGGCCAGCACATGGGCGCCGAAGCGCGTCTCGCGAAAGACGAGATGCGCGATCGCAACGACAATGACCGTCCACCAGATCAAGGACGGAACACCCAGCAAAGAACCCGAGCCGAAGAAGCCGGTGAAGGCGTCGTTGGTGACCGGGATCGACCGCAAATCGGTCATCGAGCGAGATACGCCGGCAAACAGCCCGAGCGTCGCCAGCGTTACCAGGAATGAAGGCAACTTGACGTAAGCCACGAGGGCGCCGTTGAGCAGGCCGATCAGCAGGCCGGCGCCGAGGCCAGCCAGCACCCCGGCCACCAAGCCGCAGGCGTTTATCGCCACCGCGGCAGCAAGAGCTGCCACGGCAACGATCGAACCTATCGAAAGATCAATCTCGCCCGCCGACATGACAAAGACAAGGCCGATCGCCATGATCGTCACGGGTGCCGTCTGCAGCACGATGTTCGACAGGTTGCGAACCGTCAGAAAACCGCTGTCCTTCAGTACGATCGCGAAGAACAGAAAGATCGCCAGAAATCCGAGATAGACGACATATTGCTGCAGGTTGAAGCGGCTGACCAAGCTCGCTGCCCGGCCGGGGCTGGTGTTGATACTCGACATTCTCACTTCCTCCGGCGGGGCGCCATTGTCTGCCGCTACTTCATGGCGGCCGCGATGGTCGCGGGCACGTCCTTGTTGAGGGACCGCTTCCACCCGTCCTTGACAGTGTCCTTGGTGACGGCGAGGGAATCGACCACCATGAACGGCGCGGCCTTCTTGCCGATCAACGAGGCGGCCGTGGCGCGTGCCAGCGTCACGCCGATGTCATAGGCTTCGTCTGCGATGAGTGCCGCAACGTTGCCGCCTTTCACCATGTCCAGTGCCGCCGGTTCGTTCAGGTCGAGCGTGACGATCTTGGTGTGGCTGTTGCCGGCCGCCCGCAATGTGGACAGCACGCTAAGCGCCGGCTCAGCCCAGGTGACGTAGATACCATCGAGGTCTGGGTGCTGTGTGATCATCGCCTGCGCGATTTCCTCGCTGCGCGCGGGGTCGGCCATTCCGGCCTCGGCTACGATCTTCATGTCCGGATAGTCCTGCTCGATTGTGTGCTTGAATGCTCCATCGCGCTGGTTGGTGACGTAGAAATCGGCATCGTGAAAGATGTAGCCGACCTTGCCCTGCTTGCCGAGCGCGTCGGCCATTGCGATCCCGGCCTTATTGCCCATCTGGAAAAGGTCGTCCGAAACGATGGTCACATAGTCCTTGTCGTGAACGTAGCCTGCTGGCGAATTGTCGACGAATCCCAATTTCACGCCGGCCTGGCGCGCAGGATCATAGACGGTGGCCGCACTTGCGGGATCGACCGGTAGGGACAGTATAATCGAGGGCTTTTTGGCGAGTACTGTCTCGACGTCGGATTTCTGCCGGGCTGCATCAAAGCCGGCGTCGGTCTGAGCGACCACCGTGATGCCGAGCCGCTTCAACTCGTCCTGGGCGCCGCTGTTCACCGCGTTGGTGTATTCGCTCATCTCATGCCAGACCAGCGCGGCGGTGTATTTGCCGTCCTTGATCTGCTGCTCCTCAGCTGGTGTGAGCACGACGCTCTTTGCCGGCGTCGGCTTTTCCCCGTTCGGTCCCGTGGTGGTGCCGTCGGCTGCGAAGGCGTTGGCGGCGACGAGCGCTACCAGTGCCGACAACATTCCAATTGCTGTGCGCATGTCAGTTCCCCTTGTTTTTATGGTGTCGGCGGCCCTCATTGGCCGCCGGCATTCGCCTGTCACTTGGCCGCGTCGAGCACCGATTGCGGTGCGTCGCGGTTCAACGAATCCTTCCAGCCCTGCGCAACGTTCTGCTTGGTCACGGTAAGCGCCGGGGCAACGACGAAGGCCGGCGTTTCCTGGCCGAGCAGCGCCTTGACGCCGACAGCGGCCATGGCGCGACCGAGCTCATACGCCTTGTCGGCCACCAGTGCGGTCACATTGCCGCCCTTGACCATATCGAGCGCCACCGGTTCGGCGAGGTCTAGCGTGACGATCTTGGTCTCGGTGTTTCCGCTTGCCCGCAAGGCCGACAGCACGCCGTCGGCCGGTTCGGCCCAGGTGACGTAGATGCCGTCAAGATCGGGATGCTGCACGAGCATGGCGCTGGCCAGCTCTTCTGCCCGCGCCGGATCGGAGATCCCCTGCTCGGCGACGATCTTGATACCGGGATAATCCTTCTCGATCGTTGTCTTGAAAGCCTGGTCGCGCTGGTTCGTCACATAGTAACTGGCGTCGTGGAAGATGTAGCCGACCTTGCCTTTGCCATCGAGCGCCTTGGCCAGTGCATCGGCCGCCTGCTTGCCCATCTGGAACAGGTCGTCAGTGACGATGGCGGCATAGTCGGTTCCGTGCTTGTAGCCTTTCGGCAGATTCGAAAGGAATACCAGCTTGGTCCCGTCGGTGAGCGCCTGACGGAAAGCCTCGGCCGAAGTGACCGGATCGAGGGGCAGCGACAGGATGACGTTTGGCTTGGCTGCGAGCGCGGTTTCGATGTCGCTGCGCTGGCGCGCCGCGTCAAAGCCGGCGTCGGTGGTCACGACGATCTGAATGCCAGCACGGGCAAATTCATCCTTGGCGCCGGCGCTGACCGCATTGGTGAAGTCGGACGAGGTGTGCCACAGCAGCGCGGCCTTGTAGCCCTTCTCCTTCACTGCGGCCAGATCTGTGTCCGACAGAGTAACCTCGGCGCTGGGCGTCGCCGTCTCGCCGCTCGGTCCCACTGTTTGTGCGCCGGCTCCGCCGGCCAACAGCATCAGACTGCCTGCAAGTGCTGTAGCAACAAGTCTGTCTATCAGCATGGTAGTTCTCCCATTTTCGCTCTCAGTTGTCCTTTATTCCGTAACGCCGCAATACTCCGCCATGAACCGGGCGAAGCCTACGATGCCCGCCAGATATTCCTCGACATCGACGTGTTCGTCGAAGGTGTGGCAGTTGCGAATGTCGCCTGGCGCGCAGTACACGGCGGGGATGCCGAGCCGGTTGGTGAAAAATGATGACTCTGACCAGAATGGCGCGCCTTCGATGGCGCCGCGACCAGCCATCGATCGGGCCATGGCGGCAGCAAGGGCGCCGACCTCCGGCCTGTCAGGTGCAATCTCGGCGGCGTTACCCCCGAGCGGATGATCGCGGCCTGCCGGATAGGCGAACGCCAACATGATTTCAGGATCGGTGATGGCGCCGCGCACCACTGCCTCGATTTCGCCGGCGGCCTCGTCCAGTGACTCGCCGGGCAACAGCTTGCGGATCAGCGACAACGTGCAGCGTTCGGGCACCGCGATGTAGCCTCCGCCCGCAAGCCCGGTGATCAGCAGGAAGCCACGCCCAATCAGCGGGTGCTCGGCTCTGGTTGCAACATCTTCCGAATGCTTCCACAGCGCGCTCATGACGGCGTGGCTTGCACGCAAGGCATCCTTGCCGAGTTCGGGTACGCCGAAATAGGCCGATCGTCCGGTGACGGTGATGTCGGTAATGAAGAAGCCGATTTGGGCCGGATAAACCGAAAGGCGGGTAGGCTCCACATAGACGATGAAATCGGGCGCCACGACTTCGCCTCTCTCGATGCGGCCGACGAAGTCCTTGATGCCGGCGGAGACGCCGATTCCAGGCTGGCCGCTCTCCTCGTCGCCGACGAAGGCAAAGGCAACGTCGCCGGCCAGTTCGATGTCGGCCGTGTCGAGCAGAGAGAGTGCCGACAGCGCGGAGCAGATGCCGGCCTTGAGGTCGCCGGCGCCGCGGCCCCAGATCTGCCCGTCGATCATTGGCGCGGCAAACGGATCCTGCCTGGCGGTGCCAGCCCAGTGCTCGCGCCAGCCCTCGACATGAACCGTATCGGTGTGGCCGATGAAGAGCAGCCGCTTGCCGGCGCCGGCACCTTTGCGCTCACCCCAGACATTGGGCCGGCCGGGCGCGAATTCCGCACGCCGAATTTCGCTCAAGCCAAGCATGCGCATGCGGTGTTCAAGGAAGGCGACAAAGTTTTCTTCGTGACCGGTTATGCTTTCGCGGCCGATTGCCCCCTGCAGAAGCTCCACCGCTGCGTCGCAATCGAGGGCGGCGCGCAAGCGGGCGGTGATGTCCTTTGAAGCGGTCATAGCGTGGCCTCGCGCAGCACGGCCGAACTGGCTGGGGGAAGCGAAATGCGTCCGTCGGGCGCGTCGACGCCGAACAGTTTGTTGTGCAACTGGCCGAGCCCGATGGCGGCGGCGCCGATGAGCGCTGCCCGCGACCCGAGTTCGCTGGCCTCAACGGCGATAGGATAGGGGAAGCAGCGCGGCAGCAGGTCCCTAACGCGCAACAGGATTTCCGGCCGCAGCCCGATCGAGCCGCCCAGGACGACCTTTTGCGGATTGGCAATTGCCGCTATGGCCACAATGCCTTGCGCCAGGTAGCGCGCGGTTTCGTCGAGCACCGTCGCGGCATGCCTGTCTCCGGCCAATGCACTGTGGAAAATCGTCGGCACGTTGACGATGTTGCCCGTCAGCGCCGCGTAGCGTTCAACCATGGCGTTGGTTGCGACCACGCGCTCGAAAGCGCCGGCGCGCAACGATGTCGGCGCGAAAGGATCGGCGCCAATCGGCAAAAAGCCCATCTCGCCGGCTGCATTGCTGGCGCCCCGCACCAGATTGCCTCCAACCATGAGGCCGCTGCCGATGCCGGTACCCAGCGCTATGAAGGCGAGATTGTCGATACCGCGGCCGCACCCCTGCCAGTTCTCGCCGAGCACCGCCAGATTGACATCGTTCTCGATCACCACATGAAACCCGAATGCGTGCTCGAAAGCGCGAACGACATTCATTGTGCCAAAGCCGGCAATATTCGGGGCAAGCAGGACGCGGCCGGTCTTCTTGTCGGGTGCACCGGGAACACCAATCACCGCCAGCCTTATCTTTGTGCGCGAGATGCGGTGCCTCTGGGCCGCCTGAAGCGCTAGATCCACGATCTGGTCGACGACGAACTGTCCGCCCCGAGGATCGGTCGGCGCCGTTTCCTCCGCGAATATCTGGCAGGCAAGATCGGTGAGGGCGACCCGGACTTTGGCGCCGCCGAGGTCGACCGCCGCGATGTAGGCCGCGTTAAATACGAGTTCGTAAGTGACAGCCGTGCGTCCGACATGTCCGCTCGTGCGCCCCGTTTCCTGCACCCAGCCTTCCTGCTCGAGTGTCCTGACGATCTCGGAGATTGTCTGCTTAGACAAGCCGGTCTGCTTTGCGATTGAAGCGCGCGAGATCGGCCCACCTTGCACGATCGCCTCCATGACGGAGCGCTGCGAGAACTGACGAGAAATGCGTGGCACGTCGTTCAACAGCAGCTCCGATTAATTCGTTCTGTCACCGAACTTAATAATCATTTTGGACGGCAGTCAACTGGCCGCTCAAAAGAGGGGTTTGTACACCGGGGAAAAACAGCAGCGCTGGCGATCTAACGTCCCGGTGAAAAGCAGGAAGCCCTTCGAAGGCGACTACCAGGTGTTACCGATTTGCGGCGTTGGTGGCGATGACCAAGCTGCGTCGCCGCACCCGATCGTCGACCGCTCGCTTGCCAAGCTCAGGAAGGTGAAGTCGTCCGATATCGGCATCGTCGCCGACGGGCTCATCAAATGCGAGATTGCACCGCAATCCATCGATCGCCTGGCGGTTATGCGAGGTTCTCCTTGGTTCGATGGGCATGTCACTGCCTGACTTCATCGGGGATGCCGAGGCGAAAGTCGCCGCCAAACTCATCGCCGCCGCTGCCGATGACGGCGCTAAGGCGGTCCTGGGAGATGTCGACGCTCACAAG
Organism: Mesorhizobium sp. M1217; assembly: GCF_040318275.1. Taxonomy (NCBI): domain Bacteria; kingdom Pseudomonadati; phylum Pseudomonadota; class Alphaproteobacteria; order Hyphomicrobiales; family Phyllobacteriaceae; genus Mesorhizobium; species Mesorhizobium sp. M1217. The sequence goes on from NZ_JAMYMA010000014.1 coordinate 57,290, forward strand.
AACGCCTGGGCCGCCAAGAGCAACGAGGAGCGCACCACGCTCAGCCAGTCGGCGGCCGGTTGGGCAATCCGCCCGGCCGGCCATCGGGTGAACTGTCCATCGTGCGCTTCCCAAGCGTTGGTCGTGGGTGAGCCCGTCACTGCGCCGACACAGAAACTCGAGGACGGCGAGATCACCGAGACGCAGATATCTGCCCAATCGTTTCGAGTGCATCGCCTGCGGCTTGAAGATCAACGGCTTTTCGCGCCTCGCTGCGGTTGGCCTGGAGAGCGCTACAAGAAGACCCAAGTCTATGACGCAGCGGAATATTATGCGCCGCAGGACAACTATGAAGGCTATGAGGATGACAACAACGAACGTTGATCTGCGGAAAAGTGCGCAGGGCAGGGGCATGACCCGTACTGGACTGGTCGCTTCCGCTCGGCGCGAGCCCTCATTCGACGGGGCTCCATTGCTCGACCGTAATACCAGTGCATTCGGCAAAAGCAGATCGAGAATGCGGCCGAGCAGACTGGCGACGCCCGTAGACAGGCATGACTTTCTCGCATTTCAGATTCGAGAAAGTCCTTGACTCTTGACGCCTATTAGCGGACTTTTGCGCATCTGAAATGCGAGAAAGTCCGTGTCCATACTGCTGGTTGGAGAGACAATAGACAAGAGACGTGCGCATGCGCTAGCGGTGGTAGGGGAACTCGTCCCGCTCGTCCGCGGTGTTTATGCACGATCAGGCGACGACGTTGAGCAAGCAGTTTTAGGCCACGCCGTACGCATCGCGCGCTACCTCTATCCTACTGCCTATCTATCATCGGCCTCTGCCCAACTTCTTGCTCCCACACCTGACGGCCGCCTGTTCGTTAGCGGTCGGCGTAATCAACGAACCCGGCTACGGACGCTCGAAATAATCCAAAACGAGGCGCCTCCCCATCCTTCGACTGCCTCTGCGGTGGTAGGGGACGATCTTGGCGAGCTGCGAGTTGACGTTTCCTCGCCGCGCCAACGCTTCCTGGAAGCATTCCGCTTGCGGAGCGAGCATGCTAGCGCCATCACCGAACTGATGCGGGCCGACATGGCGGCAAGACTCATAGAAGAACACGGTTCGCCACAGGTGGCCGCTGACGCGGTCTGGGCGTTGGCCCGCGAGAACGGATGGTACCGCGAAGGGGAGGGCGCTGAGCGTTATCTGATTGCGCGCCCGGCGGCGGCCAAGGGCCCCGTTAACAAGGCGGCCCTGGATTTCCTTGTGGCATGGCATGGGGATCCTCTCGGTCGTCTAATCCACGATGGATTCGAGTGGCGCTGGAAGCCTGTGAGGCGCAGCGGCCCGCCACTCGTTCGACAGACTGCACCAGGCAAGCTGCCGGCTTTCATCGAGTCGCTCCTCCCAGAAGGATGGCTCGCGCAAGTGCTCCGTCAGCGGGATGAACGCGAAGCGCTGCGAAGCGGCAAGCGCTACATGTCAAATATCGCGGTCGTCGAGAGCCAAGCCGAGCTTAACGTCCTGCCGCGAGACGAACTCGACACCAAACTTGTCGCGTTCACCGACGATGGGCGCTTCACTGGTCGATACGTCGGCCCGTCGCGAGGCGAGATCCAGGAGACGTTCGAGCACAACTTGGCTCAGCTGTTTGCGCGCGCGGAAATGCCGAGATTATCGGGTGTCCAGATTAAGGCGCCGATGAATTTGGCATCGGACGGCGCGCTGCTACCCGCGATCGATCTGCCATTCACTCACATCCTTAAGCCGGCCGGAACCGCGGGCTTCGAAATGCTGCCGGTCGTCGAATGGCTTTGTCTTGAACTTGGTCGCGCAGCGGGCTTCGAGGTTCCGGCCGCCGCGCTCATCGACATGCCGGATGGGATGTCACCTGCATTGGTCGTCGAGCGATTCGACGTGCGACGCGGGCCCGATGATCGACGCTTCCTAGCGCTCGAGGACTTCTGTTCGGTTCTCGATCTGCCGACCTCAGCCAAATACGACGGCCCAATCGAACGCATGGCGCGCGGTTTGCGGCCGCTTTCGACCGACCCTGCCGCCGATATCGAGACCTTGTTCCGCCGGGCGTTTTTCGCGTGGCTGATCGCCGACGGGGACATGCATCTCAAGAACCTGGCGCTCCTCAAGATTGCAGGCCCTGGCTCCAAGCGGTTCGAGACCGTCCGGTTCGCATCCCTTTACGACGCCGTGACGACCCGCGTCTTTCCGGGGCTTGGTGGCGATCGTATGGCGCTGAAGCTCAACGGTAAGGACGACCGGCTTACACGGCAGGACTTCCTAACTCTCGCGCGCACGATCGAGTTGCCGGTCACTCGCGCGGAAGAAGCGATAGGTTCGATCGCCGCTGCCCTGCGCGAAGCAGCGCGCATGCTCGCTCTGCCGTCCTTTGCCGAACGGGCTGATCCCGCTCAAACAGCGGCGGAGCGAGTGAAGGCGATCGTGCGCGACCGCGCTGAGGCGTTTTCATGAGCACCCATGGGATCAAGATCTATGTCGGCGTCACCGATCTAGATTGGTTCGAATTTCTGTCGCGCCGCCAGGACGTTGACGAGGTGAACTTCTGGCAGCCCGGGGGGGCGGTCGCAGTTCCGAGCGCTCCAACCGGGCGAACTGTTTCTCTTCAAGCTTCATAGCCCCAACAACTTCATCGTCGGCGGCGGGCTGTTCGGGCAGGCGTTCACACATCGCCGTATGTGGACGGCTCTCCCTCTTTGTTCAGACGAACTGATATACCAGCCATGCTCTGCCCTTCAGCAACAAACATGTTGAAGATGCCCCTCACAAGCCTGATTTCGTTTGGCGGGCCAGGGACAAGGAGAACACGTTCGCCAGCGAGCCCTTTCTGTTCTCCAGAGCCGAGAACGTAACGGGGCTCCCCATCCTTATCCAGCAACATTCGCCGGACGCCGTAGGGCACGGGTCCCCCTTTGGCTGAATCCGAGACGAGCCTGCTGCAGCTGCGCTCTGGAGACCTTTGGGGACAGCTCGCGGCTGTACTCGCTTGCCATCACCCGTTTCATATTTTTGAGGATTGCAGAGACCATGCTGCCATCGTTATCGAACTGCTCGCCGCAATATTCCACCGCCACGCCCCGCTTCGCGCCTCGAAGCTGACCTCCGTGATTTCGTGTCCAAATGTCGCGTTTCAGGCCGTACTCGGACACCTGAAGAACGCCTTCACGAGATTAGCGAAGCATCGTCACGATGGAGACGGCGAAATCGACGGGGAAGATGAAAGCTGAGCAGTCAGCGACGCCGGCAGAGGGCGGCTTCGGCCGTCCCTTCCTGACGTTTGATGGCAATGGATGACGTCAGGGTGCTGCACCACGGCGGCGACGAGCCCGACACCATACCGCAGGCGATCGACGCGACGGCGCCAAGGGCCGTACCTGACTCTATGTTCCCTTCACGATTCTCGGTTTAGTCGGTCGGCGGGGTTGAGCCGCGCCCTCGATGGCCAAAGCCAGCCGCTTCTCGTCTTCGATGGCGCGATCGACTGCCTCAATTTCCTCTTGAAGCACCTTCATCTCGGCTCCGTAGCTGGAGCCGTCGCTGTCCCCGATCTGAAAGCCACTTGCCCGCATTGCGTCGCGAGTATGGTGCACGTTACGGACTCCTTCGCGTCGAGTCGCGACCAGGATTTCCCTGAACTCACCAAGACGTTCAACGTGACTGCGAGCCATTGCGTCCCCCTATTTCATCGTCATCGTCGCCGACGGCGATTCAGAACGGCTAAAACTTACTGCGCAGAAGGTTTAAGTGACTTTAAGAGATACTCTCGACAAAGCATGAGTGCGGAAGCTCAAATTTGAAATTTGAACGTCTTGCAATAGCGTGAAGCGCGGCAGGCGGAAATTGGCTTGGGACCCGACCGATCACAGACTAGGTGCTAGAGGCTGCGCCTTGTGCCCACCTCCGAAGCTGCGCAATTTACCGACATCGGGTTTTGTGTCGAAGTGCGTCAACGAGGTGAGTCCTAACAACTGCAAAATGTTTGAAGGTTTCAAGAGGCGGGGTGCGCCTCGCCGGCCGTCACAGGAATGAGAACCCCAAAACCGGGGGCATGCATTCCATATCATCGTCATGACGGAACTGCCGCCGCAGATCGGAGCGTCTGAACGTCGTCATTTCCATTCTGTCGTCAGGAGCAGTGTGTTCGGGCCAACCCACCCGTCCGGGCTTCCCCCACATCGCAAGCTGGTCGCAATATCGGCCCAGGCTGCCTCCTGCGCGGCCGGCGCTAGTCGCGACAGCATCGCCAAATCGTTTTTCGCTGCGTTTGGAAGAAGGGATACTCTCGCGAACCAAATGGCCGCCTGGCGCAAAAGCGAGGCGGCGGGGCGAGAAATATCGCCTGCCCTTGAAGGTAAGCTGTTGCTAAGTGCCGGTGAGAGGCATGGCTTGCGGTGGGCGTACGGGCACGGCCGAGCGCACCTACTTGAAGGTTTGGAGAAGGCCAACTGTCGGTCTAGCTTTGCAGACGGGGCCGGATGCTGTTTCTCGAGGATTGCGATGATCGTACATTTAGTAGACGGCACATACGAACTGTTTCGCCACTTCTACGGCCAACGCCGGTTCAACAACGGCCAAGACAAGCCGTTTGGCGCCGTCGTCGGCGTGCTGAACACAGTGCTGGAGATGATCGAGAATGGCGCCACACACATTGGGGTGGCTACCGATCATGTAGTAGAATCGTTCAGAAATCAGCTCTGGCCGGGCTACAAGACCGGGGATGGCATCGAGCCGGCATTGCTCGCGCAGTTTCACCCCCTCGAGAAAGCCTTGGCGGCGATGGGAGTGGCGGTCTGGCCGATGATCGAGCTGGAAGCCGACGACGCGCTGGCCTCCGCGGCGCACAGCGCGGCTGCCGATGGGCGCGTGCAGAAGGTGTGCATCTGGACGCCGGACAAGGATCTCGCGCAGTGTGTGCGCGGTGACCATGTGGTCCAGGTAGACCGCAGGACCCAGAAAATTCGCGATGCCGCGGGTGTACGCGAGAAGTTCGGAGTTGAGCCGGCCCTCATTCCAGATTTCCTCGCGCTCGTCGGTGATGCCGCCGATGGCTATCCGGGTCTCGAAGGCATCGGCCTGGTCTCGGCCGCCCGGCTGCTTGGCCGCTACGGCCCTCTTGAAAGCTTTCCGCCTGAAGCCCTCGGCAAGCGTAGAGAGCTCGCGCTTTTATTCAAAAATCTCGCGATGCTTCGCACGGACGCTCGGCTGTTCGATGACGTCGAAGAGCTGCGCTGGCGCGGCCCGACCAAAGCGTTCGAGACGTGCGTGATCCAGCTAACTGACACCCGGCTCCTCGCACGTGCTCTCAACGCTCGCCGAAACTGACTTCGGGAGGCGAGATCTGGAAGCGGCCTTTAAAAGGCCAGCGTCGATTCCCGATCGCACAGGGGCACTGTGCACGCGGGAACAGTCTGGAATAAGACACAGGCAAATGTGCCGGCTGGGGGCAGGCGCTCACACAGCATCTGAGTTGTGGGTGGCGTTCAATGGCATACTAGCGTCCACCTGGGACCTTCAGGAGACTGAAGCTGCCAGCCATTGCAGGAGGAGCAGCCGCGGGATCGGAAACGTTTTGTCAGCAGAAAATAGGGTCATGTTGCAAAGCATCTCTCCGAACGCTGCGCCGGTGCTATGGTGTGCCCGCACTCATCAGACGGCAAGGATATGAGGCATGCCCGCAGTCACCCGCCGTACACTTCTTGCGTTCACCGCCGTTGCGTCTGTCATTGAACCGACGTTTGCTGAAGGCGAAGGTATCTCGCGCGAACTGCAGGCGCTGATCGCAAGGCATGAAACCGCCTATGCCGCGCTCCACAGGGTTGTTCGTCGAGCGGGCAGCAACTGGCACGACCGCAAGACGGCAGACCGAATTGAAGAGCAAGCCTTGCTGGCCATCTGTTCCTATCCTGCGACCAGCCGAGGCGACCGCCGGGTCAAGGCCGAGTACCTGTTGACTGTTGAGGCACGAGGCGAACTCGACTTGAAAGAGCACATGCAGGCCATCCTACGCTCAACGATGCGGGGCTGATCGATCGCAGTACCCGCGGGGACCAGACCGCGCGTTGCCGGAGCGCGGCGCGGCCTCGGAGTAATGACGACGCAGACATTCTGTTTGGGTTACCGCGCAGAAAAGGAACCCGAAGATGCGTCAATCCCCCGCGAAGACCGCCTCATCGGCTGGTAGCGAGCCCCCATAGTTGACTGCGGTATGCGCCGCGCCTCTGGATTCTAAGGCATTGCTGAACTGCTTAGGTATCACAGCGCCAGGCCCGACGCGGCAAGTATGCAAATTTGGTGAAATTCTCGGAAGCGGCTCAGTTTCGAGAATCGCCAAGGCCTCATCGGATGACTGTGCCTGTCGGAGTCGCTCCCGAACTTGAGATGTCCGAAGCACCCGGCATATTTGCGAAAGGGCAGGGAGGAAGGCGGAAGTAGCAGAGCGCGGCCAGAGTACAGTGTAAATGAGATCGACTGGGTCGTCGTCGGGGCCGTCGAAATCGATAGGCTGGGCCAAGCGTGTCAGAGACGCGACAGGCGAAGAGATCATACCCAGTAGAGCGTGAGGGATCGCGACACCACGACCGATGCCCGTCGAGCCGAAATCCTCGCGGTCGAAGACACTACGGAGAACCACCTGCTCGTCAAGCCCGGCTCTTCGCGCAATTCTGATCGCGATTTTTGTCAAGGCTGATTGCTTTCCTTTAGTCGCAAGGTCAAGCGAAATGTCTTCTTCTGACAAGATGGGGCAGACCGTCAGAGTAACCTCAATGTGGATTCCAAACGCGATCGCAAATGGGGTGCAGCGCACTGCTTGGCCAGCGCAGAATTCACCGTCGGATAAGTGGGTCCTGGCTGTCCCGGACGCGAAGCCAGGGCCTTCTCGCGTCCGGGCTAATAGCCCGTTTTGAGGCGTTTCGGCTCTCGCGGGAGAAGGCAGTATTTCGGGCTTCAGGTGGGGTGGCTCTTCAGTGTTAGCGAGGCCGGCATGACCTCACATCAGGTCTTCAACCATCCGCGCACATTTCCCCAGACCTGTGCTGGTCCCTCTTGTTCTAAGGAGTCCCTGTTCAGCCGCGGCCGCCTTGAAGGCCTCGAACGCAGCTTGCTGGCTGCAATGCCCGGCGAGCGATTCCTCGACCATTCGGATCGCCTTGAGCCGCCCCGGCTTTCCCATTCTAGGCCATGGCTGCTGAAGCACCTTCATTGCGTCGGCTATGGACGCGACCACCGTCAGGTTGCGATTGAGGCAAATTGTAATTGGACTGAAGGCCCGCATTCTTGTCGCTCCCCACGATTGAACGCGGCTAAACGCGAAGACAAGGGCAGTGGTTGCATGAATGTGGATCACGGCGAATTCAAAGAAGCGCTGGCCGATGCGATTGAGGCTGAGCAGGCTCTCCTTGGGTCCGGCACTTTGCCTCGCCGGACCATCCTTCTCGTCGAACAACAGGACCCGACCGGCAAAAAGCATCTGCGCACCGTCCGACGCCGCGAACCATTTTTCGAGCTCGTCACGCCGCTTGCCCGACAGCTTCTCAAGTACACCGCGACGAATTCGGCGACTGTGAGGGAGGAGATGAAAAGGTTATGGTCGTTTCGTTCGGCTGTCCTTTAGAGCAGGGGCTCCGAGTCGGTTTGTATCGAGCAGATGTCGCATCAGATCTTGACCTGGAGATCGGCTCCGGCAGCCGGGATCGGCGCAGCGCGGCAACGATGCCATGTTCCTTCGGCGGCTCACCGACGATGGTCTGGCTGACGGCCCCGCGAAGGCGCGAAGCATCGGGGCCTTCTTCTGCCAGTCGGGCGAGCCAACTTTCTTTGGCTGGGAGGGCGGCGCACTGCTTCGGCTCGGAACTGTTGACACATGCACCAAGCTGACAGACCGGAAGCGGCGGCGTGCCCTGACGTCATGGAGACTAGCCCCGCTCCCGAAGCCCGCAGATTGTGATCTCGTTGGCTATGCAGAGCATCCAGCCGTCGTTTCCGAGCGGGCGTTCGTGTTTGGGAAGTGCATCTCGCACGCGCTCGCTAGACGACCACCGGCGGCTATAAATACCTCTCGGCGGTGGGCCGTACTGAGCCGGCGGCGGAGTTTCAGCTTTCGGCCCAACAGCGCTCTGCCGGCCTTGATGCACTCACCAGCCTCCAGCTCGCGTGTTGGTGGCCGGAAAATCGCCACTACAACCGCCATCGACTCAAAGTCGAAAGCTACACGCCTGAGGCGCTGTCATTGGCTGAGATCCGGAATAGTCGGTCAGGCTGATAGTCTTGATTGTTGCCGCCGTGCGCCGGAGCAGGGCAGCACGCTCCGCCATCGTTCATTGACGGGCTTCGTTGGCCGGGTGTAGCAGCTCGGATACGAACAGGTCTACGACCGGAATTCCAGTTCCCCCAACTCCTCCTACGTTACATTAGCAGTTGCGGAACCTTCTGCGCATTCGTCGGTTGGAATCTCGTACTCCACCGACCCCTAGCAATTGTGTTCCGCTGTTGGGTCACTTAGCCCGCCGGTTCCGGCCGGCGGGCTTTTTGTTGTCGTGGTGGAACACCCGTTTGCGACGATGGTTCGGTTAACTAGGCGGGGAGCGCGGCTTGGCTACTGAGAAAAGAGACAAGTGAGAGAGAACCGAACATCGATGCTGTACGAGCACTGATCGAGGCTGAGCGCGCAGCACGAGATGCAAAGACCGCTCGGATCGGGGAGTGCGCTTGGAGGCTGCAAGGGGCACCCCTGTGCAACCGACACCGAAGAGGAGCCGGAACGGCAAGCACGCGTGGTCGAACCGAAGCGCTGCGTGCGCTACACGACGCAGATCGATAGGGAACGGATGGTCATTTTCGTCCTGGCGAAATCGCCGCTCGAGTTCCGCGCGGCAAGTCGATCTCGTCCGTCATCATCTCCAACATGACGAGGTCGTCAATGTTGGAATGGCCGCCTTGCCGCCACACCCCTTCGGCCAGTGACTGCAGAAAAGCCATGACGCCGGCGAACGGCTAGCCAGCTCGGCCTTGTCGGGTCGAATTCCTGCTTGGGGAACGGTCTGCCGGAATTGTTCGCGCGAGGCAGCAGGATCGGAAAGAGACACATATGGCAGCAGCCCAATGGTTTGTGATTGTCGGTATCTTAACGTCAGCGCCGGGCACGCCGTTCGCGTAGGACTGTCACTACGCGGTGTTTTCAGCCTGCAATCAGTGCTCCCCTTCGCCATTCGCAAGATAGTTATGCATGTCACTTGCCGCGACCGCTGCGTGCCCGAACGCGACGGCAAGCTGGTTGATCTCGTCGACGACATCTCCAGCTGCATAGAGTCCCGGCACGGCGGTGCGCTGGTGCGAATCCACGACAAGATTGCCGGCTCGGTCACATTCTGCACCAAGGTCGGTCGCTAGCCTCGAGCGGATGATCGACCCCATCGCAGGGTAGATGGTGTCAAACGAGAGCGTCCTGCCGTCGACGAGTTCGACAACTGCCCGACGGCCCTCAGCTGAAATTGCGTCTCGGGCGCATGCGCCGAACTCGATTCCAGCCCTTTTTAGCCTAAGAACGTCATCCGGGCTGGGCTGGGCTGCATCAGCAATCAGCAAAGTTACGTCTCGAGTGAAGGTCCGCATGAACAGCGCCTTTTTCATTGCGTGTTCGGCCGGTCCGATGACGGCCACCCGTTTGTCAATGACCTCATAGCCGTCGCAGACAGGGCACAATCGCAAGGCTCCGGCTTTAATCATGTCGGCGGTGCCCGGAACGTCGGGGAGGCTGTCGACGACACCAGTGGCAATAAGCAGTGAGCGGGCATGAATGGGAGATGAAGCCTGCGCTAAAAATCCATTCTCCGCGATGCGAATGCCCACGACCGTATCGCACACCCAATCTGCGCCGTGCCGGGTGGCCTGCAGTTTGAGGCGGTGAAGCAGGTCAGGGCCGGTGATTCCGCGCGGGAAGCCCGGGCAGTTGCGCGTCAAGGGAATCCAGTTTGCCCGGCTTTGACCTGCATCGACGACAACTACCCGACGCCGAAAACGTCCAAGGTAGGTCGCGGCCACGAGGCCTGCTGGCCCGCCGCCCACAACCAGCGAGTCAAACATCCGATCGCGGCGCGCTTTGTCTCTGTCGACCATTCAGAAATCCTGACACTGCAAAACCGCACCGTGAGTGCACCGTGGACCACGTTGAAAGGAAACGCCGAACCGCCAATTTGGTTACCAAGTATTGGTTGCTGGGGCATAGCTGCATGCTTCCCACGTTGCGTTCGACCCGGCGCTCAGGAGTATGCTGGCACGAGCCTGGCTCGCGCAATGGCAACGCCATGGTGAAATGCAGGCCCTCGGGATTGTCCCTCGGGGTTGTAGTGTAATTCGATCTTTGCATTGCAATGCACGGCAACTACCTTTCCCAGCAATGTCGTTCCAAAGCCTCGCCGCTTCAGGGGCTCCACGGCGGGGCCGTTTCGCTCCTGCCGGTCGAGGTAAACAACCTGCTCAGCCGCGGAACCGCGGATCCACCATCGCACCTTGAGGCGGCCTTGAGAGCGCCGCGTGAGAGTAGCAGCAAGCGATGGTGGACTTCCCGACACCTGAGAGGGCCGATCAAGAGCGAGCTTGTGCCCCGATCGAGGCGGCCGCCGATCAGAGTGTCCACGGAATTTCCGCTTAAGGCCGGCGAGCCGTGTTCGGCTTTAGGGTGCTCGGCGGCTACCAGCCGCGCAAAGACGGTAACGACGTCCGGCTGGATGACGAAGTCGTGGTAGCCGCCGCGTATTTATGCCCCACGCATCTTGATGACCTGCAAGCGACGCCGCTCGCCACCATGAGTCGGCGTCAGTGGGGCCATCGTGAAGGAACAACAAGGCACTGGCCTCGTTAGAGCCGTACATCCATCGATAGCTTTCAACAGGAGATGAGAATGGCGACGACGCGAAGATCACAGGGCAGTTCCAAGGGCTTGGAAGACCTTTTCTACGATGGTCTGAAGGACATCTACTACGTCGAACGGAAGATTCTGACCGCCTTAAAGAAAATGGCAAAGGGCGCAGAGTCCGAAGAGCTGAAGGCCGCGTTCGAAAAGCATCGAGACGAGACAGAAGGTCAAATCGAGCGCCTGCAGCAGGTTTTCGACGCGTTTGGCAAGAGGGCTCAGGGTAAGACGTGCCCAGCGATCGATGGCATGATCGAGGAGGGGCAGGAGATTTTGGAAGAATTCGGAGACGCTCCAGCATTGGACGCAGGGCTCGTGGCTGCAGCCCAGGCGGTCGAGCATTATGAAATCGCGCGCTACGGCACTCTTGTGACGTGGGCGGGCTTGCTCGGCCTACGAGACGCAGTCCCACTTCTGGAACAGACTCTCGAAGAAGAAAAAGCCACCGATGAGGCGCTCACCCAACTCGGCGAAACTGGCGTCAACGAACGGGCAATGCAGCAGGCCGCGTGAGGTCGCGCATTGCTGGGGTGGCCAATCCGAAATTTGCATCTTCGTGAGCAGCGCAATGGGCGAATTCGGATTTGGCCATTTCCTCTGTCGCTTGCCCGTCGAGCACACGTGTTTTGGCTCTAACCGCATTGTACTACTACGCGCACCAATGTGGGCGCGCCGGTTATGCAAAAACACCAACCCCGCCGCACGCGCCTGTATCGACGCAGCAAGAAGACTCGAGGGCGAGGCCCGGTCATTCTGCCTTTCGAGCGGAGGGGCCTCCTCGACCGGCTGTTGGGAAGGAGGGCAGCATGAACCTGCTCGATATCTTCAAGCGCCGCGGCAGCGCGCCCGTGGCGCGCGAGCGCTTGCAACTGCTGTTGGCTTACGAGCGTCGAAGCCGCAACCAGCCCGATCTCGTCTCCGTGTTGCGCGAGGAGATCATGGCGGTGATCGCCCGGCAAGGCCAACACCTCGACGTGACGGCAGCCTCATCGAAATCGAAGAGGCGACCGAACCTGGCAAAGGGCGGTCGCCGAACGCAAGTACTTGCGCCATCCCTGGCCGACAGGATGCCGGTATGAACGAGGAACCGGCTCGTCGGCCCGCGGCAGATCCTTCTGGCATCGAGAGCTTTTTCATGGCTGGTTTCGAGTGTTCCTCGCATCGACGTGCCGACGGGGTGCGCCTTGATCTGATCCGTGCGACCTCACATGACACCCATGCATCCGGCGACTATCGCCACTGTGCCGAGCTTGGGCTTCGCACGATCCGCGACGGCTTGCGCTGGCACTTGATCGAAACAGCGCCGGGAGTCTTTGACTGGTCGAGCTGGATGTTGGTGATCGAAGCAGCCCAGGCGGCCGGGGTGCAGGTCATCTGGGATATCTTCCACTATGGTTCGCCAGACCACGTCGACCAAGGTGGCCCCGGCTTTGTCGAGGCCTATGTCCGTTTCGCCGCGGAAGCTGTTCGGGTTCATCGCTTAGCCACCGGAGTGGCTCCCCTGGTGTGTCCGATCAACGAAATTTCTTTCTTTGCGTGGGCGGTGGAGGTCGGCTATTTCCCGCGCGCCGGGCAGAATAAGCGCGGATGGTTCAAACGCCACCTTGTCAGGGCAGCGATCGCCGGGATCAGAGCAATGCGGGAGGCCGAACCCAGTTGCAGGTTCATCTGGGCTGAACCGCTCATCCATATTGCTCCTCGTGACCGCAGTCGCGCCGAGCGGCGGCGCGCCGAAAATGCTCGTCAGGGCCAGTTCGAGGCTTACGACATGCTGGTCGGGCGCGCTGAGCCGGAGTTGGGTGGCAGCGAGGACCTTGTCGACGTCATAGGCCTCAACTTCTATCCGCACAACCAATGGTACTTGAATGGGCCAACGATACCGATGGGACACCACGAATACCGGGCGCTTTCGGAAATGCTGGTCGAGGTCGACGAGCGCTACAAGAAGCCGATGATTATTGCCGAGACCGGCGCCGAGGGGTCGGGACGGCCGGCTTGGCTCCATTATGTTTGCGACGAAGTGCGCGATGCGATGAGCCTCGGCGCACCTATTCAGGGCATATGCCTGTACCCGGTGACGGCCTACCCCGGTTGGGACAATTCGCGCCACGCCGAAGTAGGCTTGTTCTCCACCATTCATGCGAACGGCTCGCGCACTCTTCACAAGCCGCTTGCCGACGAGTTGGAGCGCCAACGCCGATTGTTCGAGGCCTTCGACAACGAGCCAGCAGGCGCGGTATAGCCCCGCCGATAGTGCGCCGCGCTTTAACTGCATCGGCAACGCGGTAAGCCTAAATCTGTCCACCGAGAAAGATCCTGGGGTCCTTGGCCGCAGCGATGATCGCCTCGCGTGCGACTCTTGGCGACTTTTCACCGCGCATGACGGCAAGGCACGCCTCGATTGTTGCGAGTCTCGACGCTTGCAAGCCGGCTCCGGCCAATCCTTCAGCAGAACCTCGGCCGCGTCCGTTACCGAGACAACAACCCTGTCGCGATCGATCCGGCCGGTTGAACGACTATCGGCTTTGTGAAACGTCTCGTACGCACGACCCCTCCAACGGCATATTAGCTTCGGCTGATCTTTGCGCCATCTCAAATGTTAATGGTCACCGCGAATGCAGCTTAATCCCGGCGCATCGTTCACTCCGCCGCCTCGCGCTGCCTCGGCATCTGCCCGATGCCGTTTACCGGCATGCTGTTTTGAAGGCGCGCGAACGTCGCCAAAGCCTGCCCGACGACCTGATCCATATTGTAATAGCGATATGTCGCCAGACGTCCGACGAACCAGACCTGTGGGCACGCCGCTGCCAACGCTTCGTAGCTCTTGTACAACGCCTCGTTTTCGGGCCGCGGCACCGGGTAATAGGGATCTCCGATGTCCGAGGGGTATTCGTAGGTCAGGCTGGTCTTCGGACTCTTCTGTCCGGTCAGATGCTTGTACTCGGTGATGCGGGTGTAGTTTTCCGTCTGCGGATAGTTGACGACGGCGACCGGCTGAAACTCCTCGCAATCAAGCGTCGTGTGCTCAAAGCGCAGCGAACGGTAGGGCAAGCGACCAAGCTTCCAGTCGAAATACTCGTCGATCGGACCGGTATAGATCATCCGCTGGAAGGGGATCTTGTCGCGAATTTCGCGGTAGTCGGTCTGCAGCATGATCTTGATCTTGGGATTATCCAGCATGCGCTGGAACATGCGCGTATACCCGCCTGCCGGCATTTTCTGGAAAGTGTCGCCAAAGTAGCGATCATCCCGATCGGTCCGGGTTGGGACTCGCGCCGTCACCGACTTGCTCAGCTGGGAAGGGTCAACACCCCACTGCTTCCTCGTGTAGCCGCGGAAGAATTTCTCGTAGAGCTCCCTGCCCACGGTGCTCACGACGACGTCTTCGGCTGTGCGGACTTCTTCCACCGTCTCTCGCCGGGAAGCGAAGAACTCCTGCAGCTGCTCGGATGTCAGCTTAAGGCCGTAAAGGCGATTTATGGTGTCTAGGTTGATCGGTATCGGCAGCAGCTTTCCGTCGACCAGCGACAGCACGCGGTGTTCGTAAGACCGCCATTCGGTGAACTGCGACAGGTAGTCGACGATCGATTGGGCGTTGGTGTGGAATATGTGCGGCCCATAGCGGTGGATCAGGATCCCTGCCTCGTCATAACAGTCATACGCATTGCCGCCGATGTGATTTCGTCTGTCGACGATCAGGACGCTTTCTTGTCGCTGCGATGCGATGCGTTCCGCCAGCACGCTGCCGGCGAAGCCGGCGCCGACGATCAGCCAGTCGAACATGCTCACGCTCCCCTCAGCAACGGCACGACGCTCTTCATCGCGTGGGCGCGCTGGATGTGGGCCGCCATCGCATTCCAGGTCTTGTCCCAGGACATATCGGCGAGGTAGGCGTCGGCTTTCTCCACCAGGAAATCGCGAGGACGCGCCAGGATGGATCGAAGCTTGGCTTCGACATCCTCGGCGTCGACAATGTCGACAAGGCCTTCGGCGCCGTAGGTGCGCACGACGTCGACGATCGCTGTCGAAACCACCGGCAGTCCTGCCGCCAGGAATTCAGGAGTCTTTGTCGGACTGATGTAGCGTGTCGCCTCGTTGAGCTTGAAAGGCATCCAGCCGGCACTCCAATGCCGGAGGTAGCGTGGCAGGTCGGCATAGGACTTGCCGCCCAGCCAATGCAGGTTGCTTGCCGTGGGCAGCCTCGCCGGATCGATCTTGACCACAGGGCCGAGCATGACGAATTGCACGTCCGGCATTGCTGCAGCCGTCTCCGCTACCAATTCGACGTCGAGCCGCTCGTCAATGACCCCGAAATACCCCACTCTCGGGTGAGGTATGTTGGCCTGGTCGAGTGGGTCCTCACCCGGCTCTCTCGCCTGATGGAAATGTGCAACGTCGATGCTGCTTGGAAAAGCAAAGATCGAACGATGCAGGCTTCGCTTGGCCTCGTAAAGGCTCTGCCCGCCCGTGAAGACGACATCGGCACGTTGCAACAGCGCCTTTTCCAACTGCGTCAACTCTGCGGGAGCGTCTTTGAACGCGGAGAGTTCATCCATGCAGTCGTAGACGCAGACGTCACAGGCGAGATGATCGCTGAAGCGTAGCGCCATGGGCGTGTAATACCAGGTCGTCAATCGGTCATGCGGCGTGGAGGCGAGGATCTGATCGACGAACCTGCGCTGGATCGCGTTCGCCCTGGTCGCGGAAGTACCAACTGGGATCAGCGGCGTCACAATCCTGATCGTAGGTGAAACATCGTTCACCCGCGTCGAAGCGTGGCGCCTTTCGTCGAAGATCGGCTCCTCGAAATAAATTAGCTGCTGCTGTTTTGAGGCGAGCGTCAGAATCTGTTGCGGTCTTTGGAATACAAAATTCCATCGGAGGTGGGAAAAGCAAAGTAAAATTGACGACTGTACGGTGGTGTTTGGTTTTAGGGAGGTGCCCACCGCCATTTCCATATAGAAATCCTTCGTTACAATTAGAAATTGCCTCGGCTAACATACGTTAATCGAGGCAGCTTCGAATGAAATTCGCAGCCATCTATATAACTTTCATCCCAGTAAGTTGTTCCATAGTTCCAAACTGTCTCGGGCGAGGCCAGCGGTCCGCTCCATTCCGGCCATGGCTCAACAGAGAAGGTCAAGCCGAACGACCCTGCATCCGGCTGACATGATGGCCGCTCCAGAAGCTGAAGCCCCGCGCCGTGCGTGACCTCACCCAAAATGTGGCGCATTGCCACAGAACGGTTGAAATCGTTCAATCGTTCAACAACCGTTCATGGGCGGAGTTATAAATGAGGGCTGCGAATCGATTCGGCTGAGTCACGCAGACGGTCCAAATGAAAGGGGTCCGCGAAACAATCGCGGGAATGCTTGCGAATGAAGATCGACTTTGAAACCAACGTCTTTCCACTGTTTCACCCGCAGGCGGTGGATGATCTGAAGGACCCTTGTCCGGTGTTCGATGGCACGCTCTGGCACGTCTTCGGCTCCAGCGGCACCGTCACAACCGAGAGCTGGAAAATCCTCCACGCCACAGCGCCGGATCTTTATGGACCCTGGACAGAGCACGAGGCGATCGTTTTGCCGGTAACCGGATCGGGCATTGCGGCGCCCGGCGTCATTCATGAGTGCGGCGTCTTCCATATGTTCATCCAGACCGAATTCATGAAGTCCGGCGGACGTTGCGAGCACGCGGTCTCCAATGACGGCTTTCATTGGGTGGTGCTCAATCCGGCGATATTGTCGCTGCCCGACACCGATGAGGACGGCATCTACGATCCCCATCCGGCAATCGTCGACGGCAAGCGCTACATCGTCTATTCAGGCATGCCCAAATTCACCAAGGTGCCCCAGCCTGATGTCTATCTGGCGCGCAGCCAATCCGATTCCTGGTTCGGGCCATGGAAACGTCTCGGCAAAATACTCGATCATCTCGACGTGCCGCATCACAATGCGCGCGAACACCCGGATTACGAATGGGGGATCGAAGGCGCGCAGCTCGTCGAGCTCCCGGACGGTCGTGTGCTTCTTAACGCCACCTGCTTCCTCCCCGAAGGTCCGCGCGGCAGCCGGCAGCGCGTCTTCTTCGCCATCGCCGATGACGTCAAGGGTCCCTACGTTTCCGTTGGCCCCGTTCTCGACCCTGGTGAGCCCGGCGAGAATGGCCATTCGACCGTAATGATCGAAGGCCGGCAATTGACTTTGTTCTACCAGAGCAGACGCGAGACGACGAACCACCGCTGGCGATATGGCTTGGCCAAGTGCGACTTGGATCGGCACATACTTTCCAGAGTAGCCTAGAGAACGTGATCCAATCGTAGCCGCTGGGCTACCCACCTCGTCCAGGTCGCATTGCCGACGGACGCCGACAAAACCCAAGAAAGGCACAGATTAAGCTTGCTCATCACAATGGTGCTGCCAGTCGCCGTTTCGGATCAATGGTCGTCAAGCGATAACGGATGGGCTAGATGTCCCAGGCGGATGACGTAGGCAGTCGGCGAAGCCTGCGACGAGGCAGGTTGAGAGTATAAAATGGATCAAGGTAAGCTGGTCGTCAGATACTACATTTAAATTCTCTCTTCGAACTCCTCGGTGAGACCAGTCGTGCCAATCGGTTTCTCAGCGCCGGTGACAAGATAGCCGTAAGTCTGACCATTGGATGCGAGTTGGCTAGATGAAAGGAAGCAGCTGAAATTGGGTTCACTATTTTTCAAACCGGGATCGATGATATCAACCGGTTTTGATCCTGAGCAGGATGTCCTGATCGTAATTTCCAAAGCCCTTGCCGAAAATGTTGATCCCGCCAGGGCGCTTGGCGTCGTCCTTGACGCCGATACGGACGCGGATTGAATGATGGCTCTTCAGATCGAGTGCGGCGAGGCCGGTTTCGGAAATCCTGAGGCCGTCGACATAGGTGCCGTCATTGGCAATTCGCCAGTTCTTGAGCTTGCCGTATTGCGAACCCTTGAGTTTCCACCAGGACGGCGTGAAGACGCCGCGTTTGTCACCGAAATCCCCCGGCGACGTCCAGGTGCCGACATCGACGCCATTGATCGTCAGCGTGATGTCCGACGGCCAATCGGCGCTGGTGCCCGGCACTTCCGAAGACAGCTCTATCGCCACTTCGAGCTCGGTGATCTCGGCATTGGCGAGCTTGGCATTATTGGGAAACTGGTATTCGACAAAACCGCGGGTGAACCACAACAGCCCGGCTTTCATACGATCCGGATCGAGGAAAGTGTTGGGAACATCGAGCAGACCGATGATGCCGTCCGGCGAACAAAGGCCGCAGGGCGCGGTAACCTCGAAGCCGGTGTAAAGCCCGATCGGCATCGACACTTCGATCGCGTCGTTCTTGACCGCACGATATTCGCCCTTGAACACTACGAGCACTTCTTCGGCCGTCGGATAACAGATTTTCTGACTGCCCTTCTTCGCTTTCAGGTGCTCGGTGCGGATCAGCCCCGCATCCTCCAGCACCTGGATGTTGGTCGAGACGGTCGACTGCGGCAGCGACAGCACGGCGGCGATTTCGTTGACATTCATCGGCCCCTTCTCATGCAGCAGTTTCAGCATCGAGATACGCGCCGAGGAGGCAAGCCCCTTGAGCACGGCAATGCCTTCCTCAGGTTCAATCACCAGAAAATTACGACCCATGAATTTGCCAGTCTATACTTGTGGAAGAAGCTATCGCCTCGCTAATTCGTGTTCTGTAAGCTTGCGTTGGTGGGCGGGACCGTTGCAACGGCGTCGAAGGAAACGCCGAGCCGGCAATTTGGTTACATGCAAGCGGCTCCACGTTCGGTACGCATTTGAAGCCACACCGCAACAAGGATGTTTGGCTCAGGTCTAAATTGTTTGCCGCGCAGCTCGGCAAGGCACGCATCGATTGCAGCAAGCCGCGAGTCGCACCGGTAGCGTTGCGGGGGGCTAGTCATGGGTGCGCCGCAATGCTTCATCGTTCGCTCCCGCCGTGGCGACCACTGTATGGATCATGGCAAGGACGGCTTGGGACGCGCTGTGGTGCACCATGTGACCGGAATTCTGCACGATATGAATCAGCGAACCTGGCACATCAGCATGAAGGCGGTGGGCCTGCCCCTTCGCATCGAGCAGGCGGTCACCATCGCCGGCTAGGATTCCGGCAGGCACCGATACCTCTTTATAGCTGGAGCGAAGCAGCGCCGACGGAACAAGTAAGCCCGATTCCGCTGAGGTGGACCGCAATTGCGAGGGACGGCTTGCAAGTTCCTTCATAGCCGAAGCGGAGACGGTCGACACTGCAGCCGGCCCAAATATCTTCGGCACTGCCAGCGGCCAAGTCAGCCTGACAAGGAGTGGCATAAATGTGTGACACAATGCGCTTCCAATGCGGCCGGGCTTTCGGCCCGCTTGTTGGTCTCGCGGATCGAAATGATGATCGAATACTGATTTGACGCGATGGTTGACCTCGCGCATCAGCATGCGAATACGATGCCCGGTTTCCCTCGGCGACGTGATGTCCCGGGCAATCTTCGATGATCTGCCTGGTTGCATTGCCCACAGGCGATTTCCGCTGTCGTGAACATACGATGTAGGCGAGTCGATATGGCTCGACCATCGCGTCAGCGCACGTCTGTAAAGGCCGGGCAGGGCCGGGCCAAGATAGATAAGCTATCGTGATGCTCAGGTAGCTGGTTCAGTTGGCCGGTGGTCATCTGCGTGATCGCATTCACGCTATCGTTCTCGGCCCGCATGAAGTCCAGCTGACTGGCGACTTGTTCCTCGAGGCCTATACGCGGCGCATGAAAATGCAGTGTCCAGCTTTGGCGATGGCGAGGGCGCTGGATTGTTGATATTGTACGCACGGAACAGGCGCGCAAATGACATCTGATTCAGAGAAGCCCGCGGCGGTCGAGCAGTTGCTGGATACACCTGAGCTTGCAACCGCACTGGAAAGCGAACAGTTCAAAAAATTCCTTGACCAGGTGCCGATCGCCATAGCCGTTTCCGACCTTGCCGCTGAGGAGCGTGTGGTCTACGCCAATCCCGAATTCGAGAAGCTCTCAGGCCTGATGGCCGCCAGGCTCACCCGGGAAAACTGGGCAGCCCTTTTGGGCAAAGGCCTCCACGAGCAGAAGGACCGGCCGCTTGCCGAGGCCGTGGTCGAGGGAACCGATTTAGTCGGCACCTACAGGCTGGAGCGCAACGAGGACAAGCCGGCGATCGTCGACGTTTATTCCAACGTGATCGAGGACGACAACGGCAAGATGTGCTTCCGGCTGGTGGCGCTGGTCGACGTATCGGCCCATGGCGAGGCGGGAGATGAGCGCTCGGTGGAGGAGCGTGTCAGCGAGAAAGACACGCTGCTACGCGAACTGCAGCACCGGGTAAAGAACAACCTGCAGATGATCACTGCACTGATCCGGCTGGAAAGCCGCAACGCAACCGAGGCCGACCGGAGACGGTTTGAGCGGCTCGCCGGTCGCGTCGACGCTCTGGCGATCCTCTACCAGACGCTAACGGCCGACGAGCCGAAGGAGGAGGTCGATCTTGGCGTCTATCTCAGCCAGATCGCGTCCGCGGTGATGAGTTCGCATGCAGTCGAGGGGATCCGCCTGGATATGAAGGTCGATACATATCCCGTGTCAATAAACGTCGCCATGCCGGCGGGACTGGTCGTGAACGAATTGCTGACCAATTCACTAAAGCATGCGTTCCGGGGACGCGACGGCGGCACGATAACGCTGCACAGCATCGTCAATGGCGACGGCTGCCGGGTTATAGTGGCGGACGACGGAATCGGCCTGCCGGAAGGCGAGACGTGGCCCAAGCCAGGCAAGCTCGGAGCGCTGATCGCGCGCTCGCTGACCGAGAACGCCAAGGCGCAGTTCGCAGTCGACTCTAGCGCTAGCAAAGGGACGAAGGTGACCATCATCTTCAAACGATCGGCGGCAGCAAGCTGAAAAATTGCCGTCGAACATACTGCACTGGGTTGCGTTCATATCGCGGCCTTGAACAGTGTGCTTGCAAATAGGCCCGAGGTCTTCGAGACGGCTTCCATCACGCGGTCCAAATTTCCCGGTCGAAGGGCCGCATTATTATTGGCGGGGAAGCAGGGACGACGTGTGGGGGCGGTGCGCTCGCTTGGGTTAGCGCATAAGGCCCGCTGTCCGAAGGGCGTGCTCGATGAGGTTCTTCACGCCCGGCTGGCCCGATGCGTTAGTACGCGGGGACTGGAGGGTGGCGGTTGACTCCGAGGACGCCGTCTTCGCCTTTTCCATAGCTGGTATCTCCAAACGGGATGGCACGTGCTGGCGAGCAGGCAACTCTGGCCTCGATGTCGTGGAGACACCCTTCTCCGTTACCAAGATGCCCCAGAACCGCGCGATCTCCTGAGTGGAAGAGATGCCGACATCAAGCATAAAGGGTCCCGGAGCGCCGAGGCCGTTGCCGAGCGGTGTACCGTGGCCCATCCCAGCGATCATGTTGACCTCGATCAAGACTTCTCCCGCGCCATCACGCCAAACTTGCTTTGCGTGCTGGCCGGCAGCCTAAAGATGCGTTAGCGCTTTTGCCCGATGGACCTCCCGCCAGTGGCTCGTGAGCGCTTCGGCGTTGGAAGGCGAAACCGTCTGGTCGGCGGTGCCGTGGCAAACTGAGATCTTCGGCCACGGTCCTCGATGATGCGACGCGCCGCGGAGTTCGTTGCAGATCCTGTTCCGACGGGCCGCCATGTCCACGCATTCTATCGAACGCGTCCGGTGTGTCGTTGCGCTGCCGTAGGGCAGGCCGGCAATATCGCACAGCCTTCCAAATACTTCCGGATATGTCGCCAGCATGGCCGCTGCCATTGCGCCTCCAGCCGAAAAGCCCGTGGTCGATACCGTGGGTGACGACCATCGTCTTGATCTGGCGGATCGAAAGCGCCTCGCCCGAACCGCGCTTGGCGTCGTCAGGCTGGAACCATTTGAAACAGAGGTTTGGATTGTTGCCGCGTTGCTGCTCGTGAAAGAGCAGGGCGAACCCGGTTTCGTCCGAAAGTCGCGACCATCCGGAGTGACGGTTGTACGCTGCCGCAGTCTGGGTGCAGCCATGCAGCATGACGACGAGCGGAGCGCCTTTGGGCAGTTCATCGGGAAGATAAAACGTGGCCCCCAACGCGCCGGGTTTGGTACCGAACTCGGCCAGCGTCTGCAGATGGTTCGACCCGCTACGTTTGGGAGTATGTGACGCATATCGCGCTTACAACGCGGCGATACTTGCGACGTATCGGATTTTTTTCGCAATCGAGCCGCCTCCGGTTGTGATGCCCGAATGGACCTCGATCCGCGCAACGCATACGCAGCAATATCGCTGCCGCATTGCACAATAGCAAGGTAGGTGGGGAGACAAAGTCCGGCCGAGCCCTGGAGCTGGGCTTGGAGGAAACCTGATGGTGGGCAGACCGCTTCCTTGTCGCGGTGCCGCTTGCCGCCCTGCGCTGCCGCTGCGATGGCGATGTATTCTGGGCGTAGCAGTTCAACAGACGCTTTGTCGGCCGACGCGCTTGCCGCAACCGCCCCGCCAAGACAAACCAAGTGATGGGCGGACGGTGGCGCACTCCGGAGGTCTACGGGAACATGACACGACAGTGACCGGCGAGCTTCGCAAGGCGTGCCTCCGTTGCCGCATGCTTCACTTAACGCGGAGCACCCGACTTCTGCCCCATCTCCCGGCCGCCTTCTCAGATCGTGTGGGGCTGGAGATCTCGATGAACGGGATGCGGTCCATGACGGATACTCCCCGCTCCGATGCTACACCGAAACTCGATCCAGAACAGCTGCAGCTGCGGGCCTCGCCTCGCCGCGCTGTGCGCTTCAAGCGCAGCATTATTGTCGCCATTGCAGCTGTTGCTTCCGGCACCGTTCTAGCTAGGCGTCACCATGATGGCGCTGCAGGGACCGGCGCTGCGCATCAAAGAGCAGGCTGACGAGCTTTACAACACTGAGCGGAAGCCAACCACGGAGGCAATTGAAAGGCTGTCTAAGGACTATTCCGGGATCAAGCCCAAGCCCCCGATGCTTGGACCACCGCTGCCCCGCGACCTCGGCCGCCCCACTCGCTACTGACGGCGCGCTCGCGAGCGGCTTCGTAACCGCCGAGCTACACCACCTGATGGGACACGACCGACGAGCCTTCCCAAGGCCGGTAACTTGCGGCTGGCGGGCTGTCCAACTGGGTGCGTCCGAGCAATTGGATTCCCCGGTGTAGAGTACTGGATCTCGCCTTGGCCGGCTGCATTCCTGGCTGCGTCCCCTACGATACATTGTCGAGCAGCGTCGACTTATCCAAGCCTTGTGTCGGCTCAGGCGGCCATTCACCATTCGGCGTGATCTCGTTGACTGTCTCGGGTAGATCCCGCGCAATCCTTCTGATTAGCTCGTCGCGCGAAAGACCCGTGTGCATCAAAATGGACGTGAGTGTACCTTCGTCCATTGCCGCTTCGACCTCCCTTGGCTCGATCGGTTGGTTTGGCCCGCTGCCAACCCACGAGTCGACCTTCGATCCTGCCCCCACCTCCCTGAACCGGTCGAGGATCTCACCAAGGTCAGCCCTCGACACGCCATTCGTTATCTGAGCCAGAATTCTGCGTTGCGGGTCGTTTGGGTTAAGATACCCCGCTCCCGGAATCAATTCACAGAGCTTGTCGCGATTTTGGTATGCCAGAACGCCAAGCATGGCGATCGCCAATCTTCCCAGATTTGCCATTTGGTCTCCTCCACGGTTGAGCGAATCGAAGCCAAGTCTCGGCGGATGCCGACGCGTGTGGGCTCGAACAACTTCTTGCCGGTCGGCTCGCCGGCGGAGAGGGCGCGTCCTCGGGTACTCTTTTCCATCTGACGTCTTCTCCTGACGCAGAACTTCGGGGCGCTTGGCCGCTGTCGCCTGCGCCGATCGAACGCCCTAACCCGGCGCCTTCCGGGTTTGTTCCGCTTGTCAGAGTTTGTCGGCGACGGTAGGGGGCACGACCCGACGGGTAACTCTACCGGCTCGAGAAATAGCGTCTGCCCAACTTGACCATACTTCAGAACGGCGGCGGCTCGGTTAGCCTCAGCTACCTTGGACTGCCGCCGGCTCGCGCACAAATTTCAATTTCGGCGGGACGGCGAACACCCTGAACCGCTCAGCCAGGCTGTCAAGAGCGTGACGCATGCCCACTCCCGCAGCAGCCGCACCGTGTCCACTGATGACCATCTGCGGGTTCAGGGCAGCCAGGTGCTTCACGGATCTTTCCGCCGCATCCCAGTCCGGCGTGAAGTAGCGCGGCGGACCGTGCATCTCAAGATCCTGAACGGCGACCTCATAGACTGACTCCTGACCGGTGGTGATGAAAGCGTCCCCTACGATCAGCGAACGGTCCTTCTCGCGCCAGAGCGAGATATGCCCAGGCGCGTGCCCGGGTGTGTGTAACCATCGCCATCCGGGCATTCCGGGGATCGATCCGTCGGCAGGTAAGAGTTCCAAACGGTTGCCAAGATCAATTGGCCCGCGTGGAAAAAGCGGCGACAGCAGCGCCATCAGTCCACCCCCGACCCAGGGATCGGGTGGCGGATAGGATGCGGTTCCGTCCAAATAGGGGTGCTCGAGTGGATGCGCGAAGACAGGCACGTCCCATTTATTTGCGAGGTCTAGAACCGTTCCCACATGGTCGAAATGGCCGTGGGTCAGGATGATCGCGGCCGGCCGTGCGTTCGTGCCAAACCGCCTTTCCGCGACCGCAAGAATGCTGCTGCGGGACGTCGGCAACCCGGTATCGATCAGCACCCAGTTCCGATCTCCGCTGCCCGGTGCGCCGAAGAACACGACATTGACGATTGCTAGCCGCAAATAGCCCAAGTCCGGTGCGATGCTCCAAGCGCCGTCGCCACGATCCTCGCGCCTGGCGTGGTCGATCTCGGAAAGTCGAATCTGAACGGTCATGTGATCCCGTGCCTCTCTTGTTGCTGAGCAGCCGCTCGAGTCGATCGGCGGTGGTACATCGCCCCGAACTTGGCACGGCCCCCCTTGTTCCTCATTCGCCCCCAGCTCCGGACAGTCCACCACAGGAACAAGGCTCGACCAATCGGTTCGGCATTACCCGGCCACGCAAGGACGAGCTGGACTGAGCAACGAAGATGGCGCGCGCCCGATTGGATGCGGTATTTCGCCAACGCGGTTCCCGGTCCTAACAAGGCGGCCGAGTTCGAAGCCGACTGCTGAAAGGAGACTTCGAATGAGCGAAGTGGGGCGCAGGGACGAGCACCAGGTGGAGGCTCCGGTTCTGGAGGCTCCGGTTCCGCAAGCTTCGCGCTTCGCCAGTTTTTCATGGCAGGCTTTGAGTGCTCCTCGCACCGGCGCAAGGACGGGGTTCGCCTCGATCTTATTCGTGCGACCTCGCATAATTTGCATGCCCTGGGCGCCTACCGCGGCTGCGCCGAACTCGGCCTTCGCACCATCCGCGACGGACCGTGGCGACACCGTCTCGATCAAAGCGGCACTACGCGAAGCTCGGGAGACTGCGCCTTATTTGGTGGCCTCCGACGAAGAACTAACCGAGGCAATCGTCGAGGCAGCAACTGCCTTGGGCCTCTGCGTGGCTTTTGACGGTCGCGAGTAGCTGTCAGCCAACTTCAGCCGCTGTGGCATCGCAACGGAAGCGCGCCGTCCTGCGCATTCAATAGTCAGAGGTAATCCGTAATTACCTTCGCAACCTGCTATATCTGCCTGTAGAACGGGAACTGCGGGCTGAGCAAAGGTATTTGCTGGAGGAACTTGATAAGGTCGACAAAGAGTGACCGCATGGCTCTCCACTGGTTCAACCCTCCGGTCCCCGTCAAGACCGAGCGTCCCGGGATCATCCGCAATGTCAACAACGCCGAGGCAGCCGGCGAGGAGCTGATGAAGTGGACCAAGCGTGGTCCTTGGTGGGACCTCGCGGTGCGCGTTTGCATGGCCGTAATTTTTCGACGAGATGGAACCTGAGGAGGCCCGCAAGGCATTCCTAGCTGCTGCAAAAGAGGAGGGGACATTGCTCCCCCCAATGACAACTAGCTAAATTGGATGCGGTATAAGGTTCTAGGTGTCTCTGACCAACACCGCCTTCGCGAAAGGAGCCCGCCGCCAGCAAGGGGAGGCGACGGACCCCGCCACAGCGGCTGCACATCCGAGAAGGACCACTGCAACCTCTAAACCCGCGAGGGCCTACATCGTTCCCTTGGCTGCGGCTACAACTGGGTTGGTCAGCGGGCTCTTGTCGCTCTAAGTTCCCCCTCATGGCTCCCCTCTCGTTCAACCCTCCGGTCTACGTGAAAACGAAACGTCCGGGCATTCGCAATGGGGTCAGCCACGTCGAGGGAGCCGCCGAGGAACTCATGGCGTGGGACACAAAGAGTCCGAAGTGGACCAAGGCGGTCCAATCCTGCGTGGACGCGTTCGAGGACAGAGTCTTCCCCCAAGAGGTCGTCAGCCTTTGAGGCGGCTGCCAAGGAGGCCAACGTGTATCGTTTTTTGCCGACTGTGCTATGAAGGCAGGTGCGGTGGCGGACCGGAGACCGGAGCATCTTTGGGTGATCGAGGCCGTGGGAGAGCAAGGGTCTTCGTCCGCCGTTCCATCGAACCCGAACAGTCGCCTGGGCCGCAAGCGAAGCCCGATTAGGCAAGGATGGGACAGGATGGAAATCATTGTTGGCATCGACGTTTCCAAGGATCGGCTCGACGTGCATGTTTTGCCGTCCGGCGAGGCGTTCTCGGTGGAGAATGACCACGCCGGGGTGGAGGATCTGGTTCGGCGGCTGGCAGCCCTTTCGCCGGCCGTTGTCGGATTGGAGCCGACAGGCAGCTTCGAGAGACGGGCGGTCGCCGCCTTGGCAGGCGCCGGCCTGGCGATTGTTGTGGTCAATCCGGCGCAGGTGCGCGCCTATGCCAATGCACTCGGCAAGCGGGCCAAGACCGACCCGATCGATGCTGCCGTCATTGCCGCTTTCATCGCTGCGACCAGGCCGCAATTGCGGCCATTGCGCGACGCCGAAACCGAGGCCCTGGCCGAGCTCGTCGCCCGCCGGCGTCAGATCGTGCAGATGATTGTGGCGGAGGACAACCGTGCTCGCACGGTCATCGCGAAACAGGCGCAAAAGAGCATCCACCGGCTGCTCGTCGCGCTTCGGCCTGAGCTGGCAAGCCTCGATGCGGGCATGGACGATCATATCCGCAAGTCCCCAGTCTGGCGGGTCAACGAAAAGCTGCTTTCCTCCGTGCCGGGTGTCGGTCCTGTCGTTGCCCGCAGCCTGATCGCCGAAATGCCGGAACTGGGCAGCCTCGACCGCCGGTTCACCCCCGCAGCCGCAAATGTCAAAGGGGGCGGAACCGTGACTTACGGGCTCTACAAGGACATTGCCCGAACTCAGCCTTGGGGTGATGCGTCGATGGCTGGCAGCATGGTGACGGGAACTGGCACCGGACACCCCAGCCTTGACCGTTTATGGCCGGGTGCCTCCGCAGGCCATGCCGTCGGCCGGTGTTTACACCGACACTGTCGTCGTCACAGTCACTTACTGAGTGGGACACGATGCGGCCCGGGGAGCGATGTTTACTTGGGCAGCCTGGCTAAAGCAACAATGGACGCGAACGCCAATCCGACAGCAATGAGCATTTTATGAGAACCTAGCCGACCGAGCAGCTTCATTGGCTAACCGGTCGACCTCCTCGTTCAATGGATCGCCATTGTGGCCACGCACCCGTTCCCAGGTGATATCGCGGCCGGCAACGAGGACTTCTAGTTCCTCCCACAGGCTACGGTTTAGAACTGGCTTGCGTTGAGCCTTGCGCCAGCCCTTGGCTCTGCAACTCAAAACTCATGGTGTCTCCCTGGTATTTGACGAATCCCAGAGACACGAAACAACGCCGGTGACCACGACGACGGCTCCCGGCAGGTCGGCCATTCGTCAACCCTATCGGGATAGTTCCGGGCGGGAGTTGACGTCCTCACCCTCTTCGGGATGGACGCCTACCCTGTGTTCGTAGACAAGCGTCCCGCCTTTCCAGCCGGTATAAAGGAGCAGCAGAACGACAATCGTCGACAGCGCCAGGCCCCAGGGCAAGGCGCCCTCGGCGGCACCGGCGCTTAGGCGCAGGATGAAGCTGGCCAGCGCCAGCACCACGGCCACGACGTTGCCGACCATATGGTGCCACGCGGCATTGATGGACCGCACCCTTGAATTTCCAAGAAAATCGGCAAAGCCGGCCAGCGCCGCGGCAGCGCTCATCAACAGGGCAAAGCCGAGCAGCCAGAAGGATGCTTCGGCCCAGAATGCATTGCCGGTCGACCAGAACACTAAATCCGACAGGAATACCGACACGAGCAATGCGATCGGGAAAGGGATCAGCATGGGGTGAATCGGATGGCTGCCGATCTTTGCGGTGGTTGCAACGCCCAGCAGATGATTTGCGCGATCGTCAGCCATGCCCAACAACGTTGAAGGCGGCCCGGGGGTTCCAGGCGAACAGCAGCAATCAGTCGCTATCGAAAGTTGTTCTCAGCGGCGCGATGCGCAGGATGAAAACCTTCGACTTAAATATTCCGAGCCGCGCAGCCGAACCGCCATTCGGCCTCGGCGGCCTTGGAAATGCCGATCCTGCGGCCTGTCAGAACTTGCTGCGTTCGCGCGGTGGGTCTCGACGATGACGCCGCCGACGCCGTGGAAAAGGGCGGGCCGCTGGGCTTACAAGCCGATACGTCTTCCCGTCGGTCTGTCCTGGTGCGGGCAAAGGCCCGACGGCGGTACATTCAACGTTTCTAGATTGACGAGCGCACGCCCGCAAACGCCAAAAAGCCAGGCGCACCTTCGCGGCGGGATCTGGCCCGCCACACAAGCCAACTCCCTAGCGCGCCAGCGGTAGTTTCGACGTTGAAACAAGTTCTTCCTCGTGTGTAATTCCAGCGGTGTAGTTTGCAAGGATACGAGACGCCAGCGCTTCGCGCCGCTGTTCAGATTGACCTTCGAACTTGAGCCGATCGAACACGCGGCCCAGCAACGCGAGTTCGGATGGATTGAAGACGCCTGCCTCTTCAGCTTTTCGGTGGATCGGCATGTGTCCCTCCCACGCCGGATGAGTATGCTGCGCAACTAATCCCATTTGGCTGACGCCCGAGCGGCAATGTCATGGGCGGCTTCTTCGAGACCAGCCGCATTGTTAGTATTGACGCTCGCGCTTTCTCAGAAATCCAACGTGCGCGTGATGCCGAAAGGTGCAGCTACCTTTTTGTGTATCTCGATTGGGAACACGGGACCGCCGCGAAAGTTCGGTGCACGCAGCGAACCCTCCCCTCCAGGTATTGCTGCAGATCGGTATCCCGATCGGCCCGCGCTCCCCGCAAGGGCGCGGGCCTCGGCCTGTGGTGCTCATGCCATCTACTTCGATCCGCAAGATGGAATATGATCTGGATAGAAGGACCCTCTCGGTGTGGTTCGTCGCCAGCGGTAAACGGTACGAGTTTGAGGGGGTACCGCCGGAAACCTTTGCCGCGTTCCGGGCCGCGTTCGCCAAGGGCCGCTATTTCAACGACCACATCCGCAACAATTTCCGCTACCGTCTGGTTGCGAGCGATAGCGACCCGGGATGACCTGACCTGCCGGCGGCTCAATCGTCCTGTCGCTCCAACCGGCGGTTGGTGGACGCGTTGCCGCTGTTGCGCTTAGGGTTGGTTACGGTCCGCGCTCACTTGGCAAGCCCAACCCCCCCGCATCCCCCCGCCTGGTGCAAAGCGTTTGATCGGTCCCGCCGTTCTGGCAGTGCGGCGGGACTTTTTGCGGTCCAGGTGGAACATCGGCGCGCGGGGAAGGCGCGGTGCACGCAGCACCCTTTTCTCATCCAACGTACGTCGCTGGCGCTGAAGGGTCTCAACGTCGGTTTGCCGCCGGAGCTCAACTAGTGGACTATTGCTCGACCGGAAGCGGCTCGTGCTGCGGCTCAGCGTGGTGGAACACCTGTCCAAGATCGCGCGCGTCGAACGTTTGGCCGCAGACTGGGCAGTAGATAAAGTGCTTCGATTCGTCCTCTACCGGCCCGTCATGCGGCCTGCCCTTATAGCCTGTGGCGATGTTGTCGGTTCTAATCCGGGGCATCGACAAGTGCCTTTGGTCGTTTTGGCGGCCGATATTTCTCGCTTGTCACGGTCGACCGTGACTAGTGGCCCGAGGTCGATCGTCACGGTGTCCTCGTCGATGCGCGTGACCTCGCCTTTCAGGTCAATTTGCTGGCCTCGGTTCACCTTGATGTGGTCGATCATGGAATGTGGCAAGTCGTAACCTGGGATAGAGACGCTTACGCGGTCCTCTGTTATCCGCCTTCGAACCGTGGCAGTAATCGCCACTTGGTCACCAATGCCTATTCCCCGAGCCATGCCATGGATTCTGGTGCGGGCAGTGTCTTCTTCAAGAGGCTTCTAATATACGCCAGCCATCCTAAGGCTGAAGCAATATGTCGGATTGGATGTGTCGCAGCGAGAGACCAGCGTTTGCGTCGACGATGATGCTGGAAGGCCTATCTTCCAAGGGAAGGTGAAGTCCGATCCGGGAGCACTGACCGAGTTGCTCCGCAAACGGGCACCTCACGCCGAGCGCATCCGATTCGAGACGGGCCATGTCCAACTGGCTCTGGCATGAGCTCAAGCGGGTCGGATTGCCGGTCGTCTGCATTGATGCTCGGCATGCGAAGGCGGCACTTTCAGTTCGAATGAACAAAAGTGATGAGAACGATGCCCGCGGCCTGGCCGAGCTGGTTCACGTCGGTTGGTATCGGGAAGTGAAGGTCAAAAGCGCGGAGAGTCAGGCCACCAGATCCATGCTCGTCGCACGGTCAAGACTTGTTGAGGTCCGGCGCGATCTCGAAAACCAGACACGGTCCATGCTGAAGGAATACGGGCTGCAGTTCAGTCGATCGATTGGGTCACAGTTCCGGCGAAAGGTTTGGGAGCTGGTTGCTGACGGGCATCCGCTTCGGTCGTTGGTTCAGGCCCTTCTATCTGTCCACGAGCAGGTCTGCTGTGAACAGGAGAAGCTCGATCGGCAAGTCCGGCATCTCGCTCGTGAAGACGACGGCGAAACGGATATCAATGGCCGCGTCTCACGCTGGGGCGATCGACTGTTGCGAACCTATCTCTACGAAGCAGCCAGTGTCCTCCTGCACCGGACGAAGAAATGGTCCACGCTGAAAGCCTGGGGGATGCGTCTGTCGAGGCGGATCGGCTTGAAGAAGGCAAAGGTGGCGGTCGCACGGAAGATCGCGGTTCTGCTTCATTGCATTTGGGTCGACGGCACCAGCTTCGAGTGGGGCAGCGAAAAGATGGCGTAACAGATCCGCACTCGATCCCAATCGCGGGCCCTTTGCGGAACTCGTGATGTCCCCCGCCGGGACGGTGGTTGCGGCGACCTCGGTCAAACGGCTGACAGCAGTTCATCTGCATCTCGTTGGAAACGTTGAGGCGCCCGACCCGAACATCATCATGAGGCACTCGACCTCGGAAAGGACCATGACCCCGGCGCTGGCAGTGCGAGATCCGGATTGACAACCACCCGCAATTAAAGGGCCGTTTGACAGGCGGAGCTCGCCGAATGGCCACAACAGCTAAGATTGACGCGTTTGGCGGCTCGCGTGCAATCGTAAGCACTGTTCACGTTGCAGATGTGGCCGGCAGTTTATTTGCTCTTTTGCGCTTCCGCTGCGAGCAAGGCTTGTCCCGCCAGTTCCGCGTGCAGCGTGCGCGCCATATCGAGGTGCTCGAGCACCTTTGGTAGGTTGTCTGAGGCGAAGTGCTGGAGCTCTGGATCTTCGCCGGAGCCAATCTCCCAAGCCAGAAGCTGCGCTGTTTTCTGGTGGTCGAGGATCTGCGCAGCCAGATAAGCAAGATCGAACGCGACGCCGTCCTGCTTTTCGAGATCAGCGCGGATTTTCTTATGATCAGGGTCGAGCTCTTCGGGAAGCGGAATCTCGCTCTTGTCCGCGACGGATTTCAGCTGTTTATTTGCCTCGTCGTGATCTTCGACCATTCGATTTGCAAATGCGCTCACCCCATCATGGCTTGTCTTTTCGGCCGCGAGCCGACCCAGTTCCACCTCGGCCCTGCCGCCAGCCGTGACCAGCTGGGCGAAAAGCCGATCCTGATAATTCGTCTGGTTCGGCGCTGGAACTCCGGGCTTCTCCATCCTCGTGTCGGGAGCAAGGCCGGCCGGATTGCCGATCTGCGCCAACGCACAACAAGGCGACAGCCCCACGGCGAAGGTGATTGCGGCAGCACGCATGAGTGTCCTCCATTCCGCGCCGAAGGCGGGCCCCCGGCAGCGGCTCTTTCGCTCGTTCAGAGAGTGAGCAGGTAAGCCACGAGTGAATCCTTTTCCGGCTGGTCAAGCTTCGTTCCGAGCACCAAGTTGAAGAACTCAACGGTATCGCCAAGCGTCATTAGGCGGCCGTCATGCAGATAGGGCGGAGAATCCTTGATCCCGCGCAGTGTGAAGGTCTTTATCGGCCCATCCGGTATGGCGACCTGGTCGTTGAAGGTCTCGCCGATCTTGTAGAACCGCTCGAGCTTCAGGTCGTGCATGTTGTTGTCCATGAATGACAACCCTGGAACATGACACTCGGCGCAGCGGCCCTTGCCCATGAACACCTGCTCGCCCTTGAGTTCCTGCGCACTTGCGGTGGCCGGGTCAAGCCGCCCGAACGGGTCGAGCTTCGGCGCCGGCGGAAAATCGATGATATTCTGCATCTGCGCCATCATCGCCACCTGGTTCGTGCGGTCGGGCAGATTCACCCCTTTGCGGGTGGCGCTCACGTGATCGCCGTTGAAGTAGGCGGTGCGCTGCTCGAATTCCGTGAAGTCCTCGACTGAGCGCAGCGAGCGCTTGGAGCCATGAATCTGCTGATTGAACAGGCCGCGTAGGCTGGTTGTGTCGAGCCGAAAGCGCTCGGCTTGTGGCCGGACGTCCGGCGTCAGGTGAAAGGCTGCGTTGGTATGGAAATTCGCATGGCAGTCGAGGCATGCCACACCCATGCTTTGCATCGCGACCTTTCTGTCCTCGGTCTGATTGAATTCCTCCTGCGGGAAGGGCGTCAGCAGCAGACGCAGTCCTTCCATTTGTACGGGTGTGATGATGCCGTTCATATATTCGTAGAAGTTGCGGATGGTCAGCAGATCACCGCGCGACACATCCCCCAGTTCGGGATGCGTGGTGAGGAATATCGGAGGTGGAAATTCCGGCGTAAGATAGTCGGGCAGGTCGAAATCGACGTCGAAGCGCCGCAGATCGCGCCCTTCATCGGCGCCGATCTCTCTGATCTGGTTTTCCGGAAAGACCTGGCCTCCGGTCGCCTGCTTGACGTGCGGCAGCGGCAGGAAGCCGTTCGGCAACAAACCACGGTCGCGGATTTCTTGGGGAGTCTTGGCGGCCAGGCTGTCCCAGGTCTCGCCTGCCGGGAGTTTGACCCTGACGCCCTCCTGCACCACTTTCCGGCCGCCCGACATCGTGACGCCCCGCATCGGCCGGTCCGCCAGGTTGTAACGGCTTTCGAGCAACTTGCGCTGCCGCTCGATCACGGCGGGTTTTTGCGCTTCGTCATTCTCCTTCACCGCAGAAAAGGGCAGGCTTGGCAATAGACGATAGGTCAGATCTGGCGGCAGCGGATCGGAAGCAGCGGTAAGCGTGACCGCGGCGGCGCCAAGCAGCGCCGGCAAGCCAAGGTTGAAGACACGTGACATATCCCCTCCCAAGATTATGAAAGTCTCAATACGAACAGACCGCCCCAACTCCCACGTGCGATGTTTGTTCCCGTGACTCCAACCAAACCGGACCGCGTCGTTGATGAGCTCGGGCGAGCCGCCGTGATAGTAAGACGACTGGAATTGCAGAGCGGTAATCCTCCTTGACCAAGGCCAACGCAACGGCTGGTTCGTGTCGAGCTTCATCACGACGTTTGCAGTCATTTCTGGGATATTGGCCGCGGCGATCCGACCGTCGACATACGCCTGCTGTTCACTCGCCAATTTGGTGCATGTTTCTTGGTTATGATGGCAGTCGGCGCCGTCATGTTCAGCACAACGCAGATCATGCCACAGCTGCAACAAACGGCATTGGCCTACACAGGGGACGCTGTCGGGCCTCTCGATAATGCCGGGCGGCATCGCCATGCTGCGGGTATGTGGGTGGCTACGTTCGCCCTATGGCATATGACGTCGCTCACCCCGACGCCAGCTACTACTTTTTGCCTTTTGGGCGCGTCTTCCTGATGATCGGACTGCGTTCCTGATCATCCCTATTTCGACCGCGGCTTACGTCGGTCTCCCTGCGCAAAGACCAATCAGGCGTCAGCGCTGATCAACGTCGCCCGCAACATCGGCGGCTCGCGCCTCGATTTCGCTGGTGGCGGCGGAGGAACTCGGTATCCCCTATGAGCAGGTCAAGGCGGTGGTCGCCGATACCTCCAGCCTCGGCTACAACGATATGACGGACGGCAGCCGCGGCGCCTTCTCGTCTTCGATGGCGGCGATCTCCGCCGCCCGCAGCGCCATCAAGATCCTGCGGGACCGCGCCACGCAGACATCCCGGTCGACGACCTGGCCTGGGAAAAGGGCCACGCGATCGCCAGGGGCGCGACGCACGGCCTTTCGCCGCTGTCGCTGGAGGACGCCGCGTCGGGGAAGACCGGCGGACCGATCGCCGGCCACAGTGAGCTCGTCGCCCACGGCGCCGGCGTCTCCTTCGCCACCCATATCTGCCATATCGAGGTGGATTCCGAGACCGGCTCGTGGCCTGCGGCTCGGTCGTCCTCGTCATGTTGTCGGTCTATGCCTAACCCGGCCCTGTAGTCCTCGATCACGCCGTGGACCGTCGCCGGATCGTGGATCGAGGCGAGAAATCAGCGTAAGCCTCCGCGCCCATCTCCGCGGGATCACCGCCGTACCATGCGTCTGGATTGGCAAGGATAGCCTGCTCCGGCTTTTCAGGCTGAGCGAAGAAGAACCAATGCCACCAAGCCGATGCGAACCGAGCGTCACATCGCGCCAGCGCATGCCGATCGGAATGGCTTGCCGGCTGACGGATGCCGGATGATCCATTGCTGTCCGAAATGCGGTGTACGCCCCACGGTCCTGACCCGCAAGTCCGAAGAGATCGAAGCCCAGATAGTACATAAGGGCTAAGCAATCGCGGGCATTGGACCTTTTAGACGAGCCCGAATGGTCAGGCATGTCAAAGGGCTTGGCCGAAACCGCGAAGATCAGGCAAATTACGGTGTATTCCTCAGCCAAAATCGGCGCCACGCGATGCCAAGTGGCATGGGTGCGAGGATGACCGTGCAGCATCAGAAGCGGTGGGCCCCTTCCACCAACCCGCACTCTGAGCGTCGCATCCAGAAGTTTGATCTGCTCCAGCGAGAAACCTTCAAACATGCAACTCCCTCCATTCGCAACATTTGCCAAACGTGTAAACGGGAGAGGCAGTTCAATGTCGGCTTCCGCGGGATGTGAACTTGCCACGTATTTCCGAGAAGAGGTCGTGAGCCGAATGGCGGCTTTAACTGGTCCCGCGGCAATAACCGGACGGACAGCAAACGGGCCCCGTGCCGCAGGCAAGATCGGTGAAGACGAAGCGTCCCGGCCCCTCGGCCATCGGACCCCATGCAGCAGGCCGTAGGGCCTCGCGATGGGCCATATAATTGGCTTCCATGACTTTCTGGTTGGCCGCCAGCCCGTTGGCGAACAACTCCTGATTAGATGCCATTTGCCGCCCGGCCTTGGAACGTGACGTTCTCCCGCGCAGTCCCATCCAATTGCCGCCCGCGTAGGTAACGCGGATACTTCACCAGGTCCCGCAATCACATGCGTGCAGCCGCGGTCGCTGTCTGATCTTTGGACTTAAACATGTCAGTAGAAATAACTGTAACCATCTTTCATCTTGCCGCGTATGATCCGATCATCTGCCGGTGCAAGTTTGAGGACATGCAATGAAGAAGGCCGCTGCTCTCCTGGTACTTTCCCTCGTTACCATGCTGCCCGCAATGGCAGCCGCGCAGTCCTACGTGCCGGAGCTTGGGCCGTCGCCGCCGCAGGATGCTGTGCAGCTGTATCCCGGCGGTGTCGAGAAGGCTGTGGCCGCCCTGTCGGACATCGTCAAGAAAGTCAAGGAAGCATCCGACGTTCCCGGCTTCGCCGTGGCGGTGGTGCAGGGCGGCAAAATGATCTTTGACGAAGGCTATGGCCTTCGCGACAACCGGGACGACACTTCTAGGGTCAGCAGCACTACCATTTTCCAGGTCGCCTCGGTGTCGAAATCGATCTCGGCCACGGTGGCCGCCATCGCCATGACGAAGGACCACAGCTTCGACTGGGATACCGCGGTCGGCAAGGTCTGGGACGGCTTCCGCCTCAATCTCGACTATGTCTCGGGCAACGCCACCATCGGCGATTTCTTCGCCCATCGCTCGGGCCTGCCAATGGCGGCTGGCGATGAGCTCGAGGATCTCGGCTTCCAGCGCAAGCAGATCGTCGGCGGCCTGTGGATGGTGCCGCTCGATCCCTTCCGCATCTCCTATCACTACGCCAATTTCGGCACGACGATCGGCGCCGAGGCAGTGGCCCACGCCGAGAAACAGCCTTGGGAGCCGCTGGCCAAGAGCCTGTTGTTCGATCCGCTCGGTATGCGCTCGAGCAGCTATCGGCACGAGGACTTCATGGCCGCCGGCAAGAACCGCGCCCTGCTGCATGCGCGCGTGGCGGAGAATGTGTTCGAGCCGCTCTATGACCGCGATCCCGACCAGCAGGCGCCGGCGGGCGGCGTCTCCTCCAGCGTGCAGGATCTTGCCAAGTGGATGATCCTGCTGCTTGGCGACGGCACCTATAACGGCCAGCCCATGATCGACCCGAAGATCCTGCAGCCCGCCATCACACCGCAGAGCGTGACCTACCGCGGCGAGACGCCCGATACGCGGGCCAGCTCCTATGGCTATGGCTTCAATGTGGGGGTGAACGCCAATGGGCGCACCACCATGGGCCATTCCGGCGGCTTCCTGCTCGGCGCCGGCACCACCTTCCAGATCTTGCCCTCGGCCGACGTCGGCATCGTCGTGCTCACCAACGGCTCCCCCGTCGGCGCCGCCGAGGCGGTCGCCGCCAGCTTCATGGACATCGTGCAATATGGCCAGATCACCCGCGACTGGTATCCCTACATGAAGCCGCGGTTCATGGGCTACTACAAGCCGGTGGGCGACCTCGCCGGCAAGGTCAAGCCGACGAACCCCGCCAAGGCGCGCAGTCCATCCTTCTACGAGGGCCAATATACGAGCAAC
Organism: Mesorhizobium sp. M1217; assembly: GCF_040318275.1. Taxonomy (NCBI): domain Bacteria; kingdom Pseudomonadati; phylum Pseudomonadota; class Alphaproteobacteria; order Hyphomicrobiales; family Phyllobacteriaceae; genus Mesorhizobium; species Mesorhizobium sp. M1217. The sequence continues at coordinate 94,545 of NZ_JAMYMA010000014.1, forward strand.
TATTTCGACACCGCCACCGTGCGGGCCGATGGCGACAAGCTGATGCTCGAACTCGGCCCCAAGCCCATGCAGTTCACGCTCGAGCACTGGGACGGCGACACCTACGCCCTCACGCCCCGCGGAGAGAACGCGCCGACCGGCTCGCTGTCATCGGTGAAGTTCGTCGGTTCCCCCGGCGGCATTCGCGCGCGGGTGATGACGGTGGACTATCTGAATGAGAACGAGTTGGGGCATTTTCAGAGGTAGGGGGTGAAGGCGTCGAGTGCTTCATACACCCCATGCCGTCGGTCGACCTCACGCTTCAAAGCCTCGTGGGCGCTCGCCAGACAGAGCCGCAGTGTCTTAAAAAGCGCCTCGTCTCGTTGGGATCAAAACCACCCTGGGTGGTGGCCACCGACCGGCGGTGGCCCTGACCTTGGCCATCAGCCGGTCTCCGCCATGAGCTTTGTTCTGCGCTACATGCGGCGTCACCCTCATCGAGCGCAGCTCATTGACGAAGTCTTCCGCGTCGTAGGCCTTGTCGGCGCCGAGCGTGATCGCCTGTGGCCGCTCCGCTCGAGGTTCGATCATGTGCAGTGCGGCCACCCGCTCAGCATGTCCGTCGGCCAGTGTCAGGCAGGCGTCGACCAGCAGGCCGTGGCGGTTCTCCATCAAGCCATGTCCCATGAAGCACAGCTTGGCCTCCTTGCCTTTGCCCTTGCGATAGAGCCGGGCATCCGGATCGGTGGTCGAGGCATGTGTGTCGTTCGAGCGCTTGTGGCCATGGAAGTCCGCTTCCGCGTTTCGCCCGCCCCCTTCAGCCGGCGGCTCGCCCGAGCCGTCCTTCGGCTTGACGCTCTTCATCGACGCCCAGGCCTCGATCAGCGTCCCGTCGACCGAGAAGTGATCCGTTGACAGAAGCCTCTTGACCTTGGGCTGCGTCAGCACCGCGCTCAGGAACTTTGCGGCGATGTCGCCCTCCAGCAGCCGGTCGCGGTTCTTGGAGAACACCGAATGGTCCCAGGCCGCGTCATCGACGCCGATGCCGACGAACCAGCGGAACAGAAGGTCGTATTCCAGCCGTTCCATCAAAAGCCGCTCCGAGCGGATTGAGTAGAACGCCTGTAGCAGCATCGCTCGCAGCAGCTTTTCCGGCGGGATCGAAGGCCGCCCCATCGGCGAATACAGCGCCGCCAAGTCCCGCTCCAACGCCGCCAGCGCCTCGTTCACAATCGCCCGAATGCGCCGCAACGGATGATCGCGCCGCACCCGAGCCTCGAGATCAACATAACTGAACAGTTCGCCAGACCGTTCGTCTCCACCGCGCATGCCTCGTTCTCCGAATCTCTCCGGAGACACTGAATCACGCTCACGTCCTCGCTGCGAGCCACTTTTTCAACAGCCTGCTAGGGATGACAGCAGATATCGTCGCAGCCTATGTCCAGAGCAACGCAACGCCCGTGGCGGATCTGCCGAATTTGATCGCCAGTGTTAATTCTGCGTTGTCTGGCCTCGATGAGCCGGTCGCTGCACCATCGCCAATACTTACGCCCGCGGCAAATCCTAAGAAGTCGATCTTTCCCGAATACATTATAAGCCTTGAGAACGGGCGCAAGTTCAAGTCGATGAAGCGCCACCTGGGCTTGCTTGGCATGACACCTGATGAGTACAGAGCCAAGTGGGGTTTGGCGCGGGACTATCCTATGGTAGCGCCAAGCTATGCGGCTCAGCGGTCTGCGCTGGCCAAAGCTGCCGGTCTCGGCCGCAGGGCGGTTGCCAAAACGCCGCCAAAGAAAGCACCAGCAAAGCGCAAGGCCAAAGCCTGACAGTGCACGAATTCGGGCCATGCCATCAGGTCTAGATGGTCCAGGTGGCGTGGCTGGGAATGAGCTGCCTGGCTTCGCAGTTCAGTAAGCGCCGCTCACGCCACAACACAAGCTTCAGCACTGCTTGCGTCTTCACGTCCTCGTATCCTGGCGGGGGCAGGAGAGGTCGATCAATGTGCGATCGACAAGTCGAGCTGATACATCGTCGCCCTCGACAGATAATCAAATCATGTCGATAAAATCGCACTACATCGATACATCAAGCTCTGCTCGATGCCACAAAGCAACAAAGCCGCTGAATCCAGCAGCGCTCCGTGCTTCAAGGGCATGGCCATACGGGTGCTGGGTAAGCCTAAATTTCTTCCCCGAGCAATATCCTGGCCTCCTTGGCAGCAGCGATGAACGCCTGGCGTGCTATCCTTGGTGGTTTTTCTCCACGGATTACGGCAAGGCATGCTTCGATTGCGGCGCGCCGCGACTTGCCCTCCGGCCTCGGCCAATCCTTCAGCAGAACTTCGGCCGCGTCGGATACCGACGCAACAACTCTGTCGCGATCGATCCGGCCGGGTTGAATGATGACGGGCTTTCTGAAACGTTTCGTACGCACGACAGCCTCCAAGAACAAGATATGTTAGCTTCTGCTGATCCTTTGCGCCACATCAAACGTCCGCAAGTAACAGAAGGCATCCGCTTAGCCCAGAAGCTGCCGCCGCGATGGACGCTGGCCAGTGCTTCAGCACGTCGGGCCGGCCCCGAGTTTCGAAGAGCGCATCGCCAAGAGCGGCGTTACCCAATAAATGATTCACAAAATACCCAGTGAAGGGCAGTGAAGGGGAGTTCTCCGAACGCCGCGAAATGGAATCTCGGGGCTGAATTTACTCCATATCCGGCACGTCACCGCAGGTGAATAGCACGGTCGGCGGGCCATAGTCGCCAATAGCCGGGTCGGCGTCGCGGCTCCATGCGATTACGCCAACGTGCTTCCCTGCGAGCGCCTGACCGGTGCGGATTGCGCGTTCCTCGCTTTGCTGATCGGCGGGACCAAAGGCGGGAAACAGTTCGCCGTCCTCGCCACGATCGAACGCCACTACGACGATTAGCTTGGGCTTCTTTTGACCGGGCAGAATATGATCAGACATGGCAGGAACCTGTCACATGACCGAGGATTGAGTCGTGTTCGAGACTCGGGAGGTGCGCATGCAAGACCACCGTTTTGAGGAGCCCGTGCAGGTCGCGGAACACTATCTACACTTGGAGCGGGTTGCCCAAGCCGCCGATATCCTCTGAACAGATGGCCGACGGCGACCAGCATCAGGTCCAGATGCAAACGTGGCGCAGCAACCGCCCAGGATTCAGACAACAGGACGTTCGTTTAGAAAACAAAACATCCGATTTGATATCCGACGATTTGATGTGCTATGAGTCCACAGCAGAAGGAACTTGCGCATGGCACGCTCGACCGCTCAAAGCGCTTTGCGCTATCCACTCACCATTATGCTCGGCACCGAAGCAAGCGTAAGATTGCTCCGGGAATTGTCGCGCCACGGCGGCTTGCTTTCTTCTCCATTGCTTGCGACTCGTAGCGGGCTTGCAAGGGCAAGCGTGTGGTCTGCTCTCGCAACCTTGGAAGGGATTGGCATCGTATCTTCGGAGGGAACGGGCAGGGCTCGTCTTTACCGGTTGAATGATCGCCATCCGCTGGCGACATCACTGGAAGCTCTCTTCGAGCAGGAGGCGCTTCGGTATTCCAATATTCGCGCCGTAATCACTGAGGCGGTCTCCGCAGTTCGGCCGAAAGTACTCGCGGCCTGGATTTACGGCAGCGTAGCGAGGGGCGAGGACCGTCCAGACAGCGATCTCGACATCGCAGTGGTTACGCCATCCGAAAAGCTAGATAGCGCGCTCCAAGAAATCCGTGAGGCACTGGTGACCCAAGGTCAAAAGCTTGGCTTCAATCCCTCGGTCGTGGGACTCACTCCGGAGGATGTGGCAAGGCTGTCGAGCACGCGAGACCCGTGGTGGGGCGGGGTCGAAGCCAATGCCCTGCTCGTCTTGGGTTCACGCCCGGACGAACTCGCAACAAAAACTCGCCGGCAGGCGTTGGCATGACCAGAAGAGGTGCGACGAAAGCAGTCGAGACAGGCTTTGGCGAGGGGCGATTGCGCATCGCCCGCTCATATTTGAAGGCTGCCCGTTTAGAGGTGGCAATGTCCGGAACGGGTGACATCGGAAATCCGGCTATGTCGCAGATCGTGAATGCGGCAATAGCATACGCCGATGCGCTCACTGCCCGATTTGCAGGAAAGATCAACCGCGCGGATCATGCGGCCGTGGTGAAAACCATGCGACGCGCTTGGAAATCGCCTTCCTGCAGCGCAGGCCAGCAGGTTGCGGAGCATCCTCGATGAGAAGGACGAAACTCAATACGGAATCAGGGCAAAATCATTACCCGAAGCGGAGAGCTTGCTCGACAAGTTGGAAAAGTTCGCGGAGTGGGCGGAAAAAGAACTGGAAGTCTGATCAGCAATGGAGGCGGCATGTCGCTTACGGCGACCTGAATGTTACTTCAGCAGTTTGATCAGCACTGTGAAAGCCGCGTCGATGTCAGCGCGAACCGCGGCGCGGACCGCTTCCGCGTTACGGTCTCGCAGCGCTGCAAACATCTGCTGATGGTGCTGGTTGGCGGTCGAATAGTTTCCGGAATCGTGCAGCATGTTGAAATAGGGACTGATCTGCAGCCACAGGTTCTCGATGATGTTGAGCATGTTTTCCGAGCCCGCGGCTCGATAGATGGAGAAATGAAAGGCGTAGTTAGCCCTGAGGTAGGATCCGGAGTGGAACAGCGGGTTTTGACGAAGGTTTGGGCACCAGCAAAAAACGTAGGTGAAGCATGGCTGCTCATCAGGAAAGCAAGGACCGCACTGAGCGTACGGCACGGGACGCAAAAACGGCCAGACTACGGGAACAGCGGCTGAAGACTGGGACTGCTATGCAAGAGCGGAATGATGAGGGCGCAAAACGACCGTCAACACAGCGACGCCGCAATCGGTGACGCCTATCTTGTTGGCAGTTAGGGCCTCGTTAGCTTCCGGGCCTGCTCCGGGGACAAGGCCGAATGGGTCAAGCCCGACCTTGTCGGTCGGGTGAAATTTTGCCGCTCAATTTCCTCGATGAGACCTGACTGCCTTCAGCAGTTCCCGCTCGTCAGTGTAAGCATTTCGAAAAGTCGCCACTACCGTTTCCGCCAGGATTTTGCCCTGTTGGCTTAAAGGGTCGAGGTCTTCGTCTGCGCAAATCTGATCGAAAACGCGCTGGCAAATAGCCAAATCATGAGGACTAAGGCAGGTGCGATTGGTACGCTGGCGCTGCGGCATGTGCGAACCCTCAGGCCCGCTGCCCGTGCAGAGCAGCGGGCCTTTACAGCCAGACTGGAGAACGGAGGAGAGTTCTCGCGCAAAAAACGTTTGATGTAGAGTGCTTGTTCCCGGCTAACGAAGTTGGTAATTTTCGTACAGTGCGCCACCTGGGGCCGATTGCCTTTCCGCAAGCAGTTAGCCGTTCAACTGTTTCAATGATAGCCCTGGCAAGCGCCTCACCCTCATGCATGGGCTCTTGGCCATAAGAGCAGGAAGACAGCCTCCTCGATCGGCAGCACGCCGGCCGGGCAGGTCTCCTCGATGCCACGCGCACCAGAGCAAGGGCGGCCAGGCCTTGCGGACTTGTCTTCGGCATCGATGGTTTGATCTGCGTTCGCTAATCCGCCTCATCTCTGAGCGACATCTTTTTGCGGCGGACAGGCGTCCAGTCGATGATCGTATCAGCATCGACGGTGATTAGCCCGCCAGCTTTCACGGTCACCTTTCGATTTTCCTCGTCGACCCGCGTGACCTCGCCAGTGAGCTGGAGCTCGTCACCTGGTTTGGACTTTTTAGGAGCAGGGATCGAATGCGGAAAACCATAGGAGGGGATGCTGACGCTAGCTCTTCCGTCGTCCAGGAGCTTCAGCACCGTCACGGTGATCGCCACCTCATCGCCGATATTGATGTCCGCAATTTCCCAAGCCATGCCCCTGATTCTGGAGCGGCTTTGACGGTAGTCAAGGGATTGCTAATATGCGGAAGATGCCAACACCGCCAGCGTGCACCTTGTTTCGGAACTGAGTCGAACCAGCGATTTTGATTCAAATCGTAGTGTCTGGAGTGCGGGCGCATGCTTCCGTCACAACGCATTTCGGGTAGGCTTGCAACCAAGGTCGCTTCTGGCGTGAACCGCCGTGCGGCAGTTGAACTGTTCGAGTTGAAAACGGCCGGAGCCCGATTGCTCAGCCGATCAGCAACACGGTTGTCGCGCAGGATCACCGAAGCAGAGAAACGCTGGCCCTCTGTCTTTGCTTTGCGGAGAGCCTGCTTCGCGACGCACAAACTTTTCTGATGCAGTGCGGTTTTGGCCTTCGCACCTGCACAGAACTATGCAAAACCGTCACCGCTGGAACTTGGCCCAAGGGAATGTGCCGATGAGTGTGGCGGTCGAAACAAAGGCGCTGACGCCGCCGGACATTGCGGCCCGAAAGCACAAGATGCCGATTGTCTGCTTAACAGCGTATACAACGCCGGTTGCGCGCCTCGCCGATAGGCATTGCGACGTGGTCCTGGTCGGCGACAGCGTCGGCATGGTGCTTCATGGCCTGACGTCAACCCTCGGAGTTACGCTGGAGATGATGATCATGCACGGCAAGGCCGTGCGCCGCGGTCTTGAACGGGCGCTGATGGTCGTCGACATGCCGTTCGGCTCCTATGAGGAGGGCTGCGAACAGGCCTTTCGCAACGCCGCCCGGCTGATGGCGGAGACCGGATGCGCCGCGGTCAAGCTGGAGGGCGGCGAGAGCATGGCTGACACGATCCGCTTTCTCATTGCCCGCGGCATCCCCGTCATGAGCCATGTCGGGCTGACACCGCAAGCGATCAATGTGCTTGGCGGCTACAAGGTCCAGGGCAGGGGCCGAGACGGCGACAGGATTTTGCGGGACGCTGTTGCTGTTGCCGAATCCGGCTCATTCTCCGTTGTGCTGGAAAAGGTGGCCGAGCCGCTCGCACGAAGAATAACCGAGGAGGTTACGATTCCAACCATCGGGATCGGCGCCTCCGCCGCCTGCGACGGCCAGGTTCTGGTCGTCGACGATATTCTGGGCATGTTCACCGGTTTTCGTCCGAAATTCGTCAAGCGCTATGCCGAACTGGGCTCAGAGGCCGAAGCGGCCATTGCGGCTTATGCGGCTGATGTGCGGGGAGGGCGCTTTCCGGCGGCCGAACATCTCTTCGCCGACGCGCCGCAGGCCGGAGAAACCGCGTGAGCGTGCCGATCGTCCGCACCATTGCCGGGCTTCGTACCGTTGTGGCGGGATGGCGCCGTTCTGGTGCCAATATCGCCGTGGTGCCTACGATGGGAGCCTTGCATGAAGGGCATTTGAGTCTCGTGCGTTCTGCGCTTCAAAAGGCCGATCGCGTGATCGTGACGCTGTTCGTCAATCCCAAGCAGTTCAACAGTGCGGCGGATCTTGCCGCCTATCCCCGCACGGAAGACGAAGACGCTGCAAAGCTCACGCGGCTGGGCGCCCACCTGCTTTATGTTCCGGATGCGACTGAGATGTATCCTGACGGCTTCGCCACGACCGTGTCCGTGTCCGGCGTCAGTGAAAGCCTTTGCGGTGCGTTCCGGCCCGGCCATTTCGATGGGGTGGCGACCGTCGTTGCAAAACTCTTCCTGCAGACCGGCGCTGATTTCGCCTTTTTCGGAGAGAAGGACTTCCAGCAGCTTCAACTTATCAGGCGCATGGTCCGGGACCTGGATATTCCGATCACCGTCGTCCCCTGTCCGACAGTCCGGGAAGCCGATGGTCTCGCTTTGTCATCGCGCAATGTCCGGCTCTCGCCGGCAGAGCGCGCCGTCGCCCCAAGGCTAGCATCGGTCCTACTCGATACGGCGGCGGGGCTCTCGAACGGCTCTCCCGTCCTGCCAACGCTTGCCGACGCGCGCGCAGCGATCCTGTCCGCGGGCTATCGCGAGGTCGAGTACCTGGAACTCCGTGGCGAGGCAGATCTGCAACCGATAGCAAGCCTGGATCGGCCGGCACGCCTGTTTGCAGCGGCCTGGCTCGGCGAAACGCGGCTCATTGATAACGTCAGAACACTGCCGTCTCCCGTTCTTGTTGACAAGCCGCTCGGGCATGCCTTCACCCGTGCCGACGGTCACACCGCAACGCCAGCATTCAAGGATGAGCTTGTAGGCTCTGGCAAGCGCTACCCCTGACCAACTCGGCCCTGTGAGCGCTGGATCGTCCCCTCTGGATGAATCACCGCAGCAAGGCGCCGGAAATGCCCGCTGATGCTCGGCGGTTCGGTTCGTGGTGAGCATCACCGTCCCGCCATGTCGGGCTTGGCGACCTGCGACTATTTCAGCAGTTTGATCAGGACAGTGAAAGCCGCGTCGATGTCAGCGCGAACCGCAGCCCGGACCGCCTCCGCGTTGCGGTCTCGCAGCGCTGCAAACATCTCCTGATGGTGCTGGTTGGCGGTCGAATAGTTTCCGGAATCGTGCAGCATGTTGAAATAGGGGCTGATCTGCAGCCACAGGTTCTCGATGATGCTGAGCATGTTTTCCGAGCCCGCGGCCCGGTAGATGGAAAAGTGAAAGGCGTAATTGGCCCTGAGATAGGATTTGACGTCGCCAGCGGCATTGGCCTGCTCGAGTGCCTCCAGATGCTGGCCCAGCAGCATCACGCCGTGATCGTCAATGCGTTCTGCGGCCCATGCGGCGGCGATCGCCTCGATTTCGAACCTGACGTTCCTAAGATCGATAAGCCGCGCACGACTTAATGCCGGGATACCGATCGAACGGCCCGAAACCACCATCAAGGCGTTGGCCGCGCTCAGACGCCTCAGAGCCTCGCGAACCGGCATCGGGCTGACGCCGAAAGCGTCTGCGAGGCTCTGCACCGTCACCATTTCACCTGGAACGATGCTGCCGTCGAGGATCAACTCGGTAACGTGCCGGTAAACCCTGTCCTGCAGGGTTTCCCTGGACAGCGGCGTGATCTCGACGCCCGGCTTCCTGAATGCCGCCCCAGCCATTTCTGTCAACCTTCCCCCATTCGGGCGACGCTCTTGTCATACCCGGCGCCTGTGTCCGGAATGCAAGGTTCGGATTGCCGCGTCAAGCGCCCGCGTTTCCGACTTTTCCCTCTTAGCCATTTCATCATTGATCTTTGATCAAATCATGATACGGTCAGCCGCATCGAATGACAAGGAGTACGTTTCGTACCCTTGGGAGGCATTCGGTCGTCTGAACTGGGAGGAGTTTCGAATGGGTATCGGATCGAAAGCCCGGCGGCTTGCGCTGCTTGCCGGCATGGCTGTTTGCGTTTGTGGTACGTCCGCCGCCGAAGCGGCCGGAAAGCACAAGATATTTCTCAGCATGAGCTTCATCGGCAATGATTGGCAGGCCGAGGCCGCCAACATGCTCAAGGCGATGGCGTCGCACAAGAGCATGGCCGACAAGGTCGACCTCCAGGTTCAGGTGGCGGGGCCGAACGCACAGCGCCAGATCCAGCAGATCAACGCGATGGTGCAGGCAGGCGCCGAAGCCATCGTGATTTTCCCGATCTCGCCGACAGCGCTCAACCAGGTGGTGAAGAACGCCTGCGACAAGGGGGTAAAGGTGTTTGCCTATGATGCCGAGATCACCGAGCCCTGCGCCTACAACGTCCATATCGACCAGGAAGAGGCTGGCCGGGTGACGGCGGAGTGGCTGGTCAAGAAACTTAATGGCAAGGGCAACATCATCGCGGTGACCGGCGTTCCCGGCACGTCGGTCGATGATCTGCGCACCAAGGCCGCGAAGGAGGTGTTTGCCAAGCATCCCGACATCAAGATCGTCGGCGAAGCTGTCGGCATGTGGAGCCAGGCGGTGGCCCGTACCGAACTGTCCAAGATATTGGCGACGCGCAGCTGGGATGACATAAATGGGCTGTGGATGCAGGTAGGCTGCTTCACTGCCAATTCCATGCAGCTCGAGGCCGGCAAGAAGGTCAGCGAACTCCTGCCTTGCGCCGGCGAGGGCTCCAATGGCGGGCGCATCCAGATGCTGCCGGAGGGCACGGAGGTCGAGGGCGCAACCTCTCCCTATGCGCCGCTCGGCGCGCCGCGCATTTCCTACGCCTCGCCGCCTTATTCCGGGGCGCTCGCTCTCAAGCTTGCCGTCGAGGCGCTTGAAGGCAAGCACGTTGCCAAGAAGACGATCCTGCCGCTGCCGGTCGTCACCAACGAGACGATAAAGCTTTGCGACGAGGGCACCTGGGCGGAGATGAAGGCTGGTTGCAATGCGTTCAAACCGTCGCTGGTCTCGAACCCAGGCTGGTTCGCCTCGATCTTCTCCGATCAGACACCTGAGATCGGTCTCGCGGCCGCCCTTGTAGGCCAGCCCGAGGAGTAGGCCTTCCGAAGTGGGGCGTGGGGTGCTTTCGAGGCGCTCCACGCAGCTTTCATGCGGGCTGGGACTGAGATCATGATGTCAGCGCATTCGACAGCTGTCGGCATAGAGGGCGTCCGCAAGGCGTTTGGCGCAACAGTTGCCCTCGATGGCGTTTCCTTCGAGATCGCTTCCGGCAGCGTGCATGCCCTGCTTGGCGAGAACGGTGCGGGCAAGTCGACCCTCGTCAAGCTGCTGTCGGGGCTGGTACGGCCCGACGAAGGGCAAATCACCGTTCTTGGCGAACCCGCACCCCTCGGTTCGCCGCGCGCCGCACACGCCAAGGGCGTGCAGACGGCCTTCCAGGAAATGACGCTGGTACGCGATCTCAGCGTTCTCGACAATATGTTGCTGCCTTACGCGCCCGCCGGCCCGATCGGCCTGATCAGGCGCTCGGCGGCACGCAAGGCAGTCCGCAAGCACATTTCCGATCTGGGGTTTTCGGTCGATCTCGATGCCGAGGTGGCGACGCTCGATCTTGCCGTGCGCCAGAAGATCGAAATCGCGCGCGCGCTCTATCGCAAGCCGCGCATCCTCCTGCTCGACGAACCGACCTCGACGCTGTCGGGCGGCGATGTCGAGTGGCTGGGCGCCATCATCGCGCAATTGAAAGCGGCCGGTACCACGGTCGTGTTCATCACCCATCGCATGCGCGAGGTGCGGGCTTTCTGCGACACGCTGACCATTCTCAGGAACGGCCACCACATCGTGACCGCGCCGGTTGCCGATGTTTCGGATGGTGAGGTGATCGAAAAGATCATCGGCCGCAGCATCGCCCAGACCTTCCCGCCGAAACCTCAAAGTGAGGCCGCCTTCGGTCCGCCGGTGCTCGGTGTGCGCGATCTCAAGACGGGGAGGAAGCTCGACGGCGTCGATTTCGACCTGCGCAAGGGCGAGATCCTCGGCATTGCCGGGCTGCAGGGCATGGGTCAGCTCGACCTGTTCCTCGCCTGTTTCGGCATGGCCGAGATCGAGCGCGGCCATATCCTGGTCGACGGCCGCAAAGTATGGCTCGGCTCGCCCGCCGATGCGCTCAAGCCCAATATGGCAATCGGGCTGGTGCCGGAGGACCGCAAGACGGAGGGCCTGTTCCTGAAGCTCTCGGGCCGGCAGAATGCATCGCTGCCGGTCGTCGCGCGCTTCACCCGGTTTGGCCTGATTGGAACAGACGAGGAGTCAAAGGCCGTACAGTCCGCCTTCTCGACCGTGGAGGTCGACCGCAGTGCATTATGGACGAGGGCAGGGGCGTTCTCTGGCGGCAACCAGCAGAAGATAGCCATTGCCAAATGGCTGGTCGCCGAAAGCCGGATCCTGCTGCTTTTCGATCCGACCCGCGGCATCGACGTCGGCACCAAGCACGAGCTCTATGTGATGATGCGCGACTATGTGGCGGCCGGCGGCTCGATCCTCCTGCATTCAACCGAAATTCCCGAGCTGGTCCATCAATGCGACCGGGTGCTCGTTCTCTATGACGGCCATCTCGTGGCGGAGCTTGCCGGCGACGAGATCACCGAAGGCGCGATCATGCGGCCGGCGCTTGGCCACCGGGACATGGTCCGGGAGGCGGCGGAATGAGTGTGACGAGCTTGGCCGCCGCGGCACCGGCCGCGACATTGTCGCGGCTCCTAGCGCGGCATCGCGGCGCCATCATCGCGGCGATCGTCTTTGCGGCGCTCCTGCTGATCGTCGATCTGGTCAGTGCCGGGCGGCTCACTTATTTCGACATTTCGTTCCTATCGAGCGGCGGCGCCACTTCCGCACTGGCGGCGATCGGCCAGACCCTTGTCATCCTGTCCGGCGGTTTCGACCTGTCCGCGGGCGCGGTGATCTCGCTGGTCAATGTCGTTCTGGCAAAAGGCATGGATCCGATGGCAACCGGCACGAGTGTCGCGCTGTGGACCTTGGCCGGAATTGGTGTCGGCATGCTGGTCGGCGCCTTCAACGGCTTCTTCATCGCCGTCCTGCGCATGCAGCCAATCGTCGTCACACTGTCGACCATGTTCATCCTGCAGGGGGTAACGCTGCTGGTCATGGACAAGCCGGGCGGTTTCGTCTCGCCCGATCTTGGCGCCTTCTATCTCGGTGATGCCATTGCCGGCTGGATACCGATGCCGCTGGTGGTCATCGGCGTCGTCCTGCTCGGCTGGTTCTGGCTCAAAGGAACACGCTTCGGGACGGCGCTTTATGCGGTCGGCAGCGACCCGGATGCCGCCGCCGCGGTCGGTGTGCGCGTCGTTCTCGTACGCTTCCTGGTCTATGTCATTGCCGGCGGCTGCTATGGGCTTGCCGGCGTTTTCATCAGCGCCCAGACCGGCAGCGGCGATCCGCTGGTCGGCAACCCGTTGTTGCTGTCGATGTTCGCGGCAGTCGTCGTCGGCGGCACAAGGCTGGGCGGCGGTCAAGGCGGGCCAGTCGGCACCGTCTTCGGCGCCTACATCCTGATGATGGTCGTCAACATCCTGCTCGTGCTCAACGTCTCGGCCTATTATTCGACGATCGCCGAGGGCACAATCCTGATCCTTGCCGTGCTTGCCGGCTCGCTGTCGCATGGCTCCGTGCTTGCCCGCCAACTGCGTGCGCTGCGGGCTCGGCTGGCCGCCTGGCGCGCCGGAATGCTGCCCTCGCAGATCGATCGCACCGACCGGCGACTGAGAATCGCGCGAGGCAGCGCCGGCGAGCAGCAGGCGCGGCGGCCTGCCTTCCATGTCCGTAACGCCGAGACGCTGCGCTATGCGCTGCCGGCCTATGTCTGTCTTGCCATCGTCGTCATTGTCACCCAGATCTGGCTCGGACGCGCCATCGTCAATTTCAACTACTGGAACTCGCTGTTCGTGCTGTCGAGCTTCCTTGCCATCCTGGCGCTTGGGCAGGGCAGCGTAATCCTCACCGGTGGGCTCGACCTGTCGCTGCCGTGGACGATCGGCCTCTCGGGCATCCTGCTTGCTGGCATGGTCAACGGATCGGATGCTGCACTTGCCTATGCGCTGCCGGCGGTGCTGCTCATCGCTTGCCTGATCGGTCTCGCCAACGGCATCGGCATCGTCTTCCTCGGCATTTCGCCAATTGTAATGACGCTGGCCACCAACGGCATTCTGCAAGGTTTCGCTTTGCTCTACTCGCAAGGCACGCCGGCCGGCTTCTCCTCGCCGATGCTGCGCTGGTTCATGACCGGCAAAATATTCGCCATCACGCCGGTGGTGCTGTTCATGATCGCCTTCGTCGTATTTGCCGTACTGCTGCTCGGCCGCACCGCTTTCGGCCGCCGCGTCTATGGCATCGGCAACAGCCTGCGCGCAGCCCAGCTCTCCGGCATCGCGGTCGGTCGCACGCTCATCCTCGTCTATGTGCTGTCGGCGGTCTGCGCGGCGATCGTCGGCATCATGCTGACCGGCTTTTCCGGCCAGGCCAGCCTCGGCATGGGCGACGATTATCTACTGCCCTCCATCGCCGTCGTCGTGGTCGGCGGTGCGCTGATTACCGGCGGGCGTGGCCACTATCTCGGCATGCTGGGTGGGGTGCTGCTCCTGACCGCGTTGCAGATGCTGCTCGCCGGCACGACGCTGCCTTATGCGACGCGGGCGATTCTGTTTGGGCTGGTGGTGCTCGGTGCCGTCATGGCGCTGCGCGAAAGGCGGATTCAGTGAAAGGGATGGAACAATGAGCTCAAGCTCACCGGCATCGGCGGACGAATTCCTGACCGGGCTCAAAGGCCAGCGCGTGCTGGTCACGGCGGGCGCTGGCGGCATTGGCTTTGCCATTGCAGAGACGCTATCGCGGCTCGGCGCACGCGTCGCGATCTGCGATATTTCGGACGAGGCGCTGGCCGCTGCTCCAGAGAGAATTACGCTCGCCGCCGTAGTCAAGGCCGACGTTTCGCGCGACGGCGATGTCGACCGACTGTTCGAGATCGTCAAGGAGAAGCTCGGCGGGCTCGACGCCCTGATCAACAATGCCGGCATTGCCGGGCCAACCGGCGGCGTCGACGAGATCGATCCGGCAGACTGGCGGCGTTGCATAGATATCTGCCTGACCGGCCAGTTCCTGTGCGCGCGGCGTGCCGTGCCGCTGATCAAGGCGGCGGGCGGCGGCTCGATCGTCTCGATGTCTTCGGCCGCCGGCCGCCATGGCTACGCGTTCCGCACCCCCTATTCGGCTGCCAAGTTCGGCGTTGTCGGCCTGACCCAGAGTCTTGCCAAGGAACTCGGACCGCATGGGATCAGGGTCAACGCCATCTTGCCCGGCATCATCGAAGGGCCGCGAATCGACAAGGTCATTGCCGACCGGGCAAAGCAGCTCGGCGTGTCAAACGAGGAGATGACACAACGCTATCTGCAGAACATCTCGCTGCGCCGGATGACCAGCCCATACGATGTCGCGGCGATGGTGGCCTTCCTGCTTTCCGATGCGGGCGTCAACATTTCCGGCCAATCGCTTGGCGTCGACGGCAATGTCGAGACACTCTGAGGGGCAATCATGGCGAAGGTAGCAATTGTCGGAAGCGGTTTCATCGGGCGAGCGTGGGCGATCAGCTTCGCTCGCGCGGGGCATGATGTGCGGATGTGGGACCAGGCGCCGGCCGCGACCAGCGATGCGCGCGACTATATCGCCGGCGTGCTCGGCGACCTCGCCGCCAACGATCTGCTGCGGGGACAGGCGGTCGATGCCGTGCTTGGCCGCATCACCATTGTGGCGGAGCTTGGCGAGGCCCTGGCCGATGCCGTCCACGTCCAGGAGAACACACCCGAAAACCTGGAGGTGAAGCGTGACGTGTTCTCCCGGATCGACGCCCTTGCCGGTCCGCAGGCGGTGATCGCCAGTTCCACCTCGGCGCTGTTGCCGTCGAAATTCACCGATCATCTGCAGGCGCGGCATCGCTGCCTCGTCGTACATCCAATCAATCCGCCCTATCTCATCCCGGCAGCGGAAGTCGTGCCGGCGCCATGGACCTCCGCCGAAACGGTGGAAAGAACCCGCGCCTTTCTTGTCGAAGCGGGCCACGCGCCGCTGGTGATGAAGCGCGAACTCGACGGCTTCATCATGAACCGCTTGCAGGGCGCGCTGTTGGAGGAGGCGTTCCGGCTCGTCGCCGACGGCTACGCCAGCGTTGAAGACGTTGACACGGGCCTGCGCGAGGGGCTGGCGCTGCGCTGGTCGTTCATGGGTCCGTTCGAAACGATCGACCTCAACGCGCCTGGTGGTGTGCGCGACTATGTAGAGCGCTACCAGACGATCTATTCCAACATCTTCCCGCAGATGCTGCGTCGGGTCGACTGGGCCGGCGAGGTCATGGAGACGGTCGAGGCCGAGCGCCGCAAGCGCCTGCCGCGGGAAGAACTCGGCGAACGGCAGGTCTGGCGCGACCGTCGGCTGATGGCGCTAGCGGCGCACAAGAAAAAATCGGATCAGGAGTTTGGACGATGATGGAAACAAGCCGCAAGCCCGGCGCCCCGCAGGCCAAGGGCAAGATCATCATCACCTGTGCGGTGACGGGGGCAATCCATACGCCGACCATGTCGCCTTATCTGCCGATCACGCCAGACCAGATCGCCTCGGAGGCGATTGCGGCGGCCGAGGCTGGTGCGGCAATCCTGCATCTGCATGCCCGCGACCCTGAGACCGGCAAGCCCGACCAGACGCCGGAGGCGTTCGCGCGTTTCCTGCCGCGCGTCAAGCAAGGCACCAATGCCGCCATCAACATCACCACCGGCGGCAGTCCTTACATGAAGGTGGAGGAGCGTGTGCGGCCCGCCGCCCAGTTCAAGCCGGAAGTCGCCTCGCTCAACATGGGGTCGATCAATTTCGGGCTCTATCACCTCGTAGACAAATACGAAACGTTCAAGTTCGACTGGGAAAGGCCGCACCTGGAAGCGACGCGTGACCTGGTCTTCCGCAACTCGTTCAGGGATATCGAGTACATACTGGAGACCTGTTACGACAACGGCACGCGCTTCGAGTTCGAGTGCTACGACATTGCCCATCTCTATAACCTCTCGCATTTCGCCGATCGCGGGCTGGTGAAACCGCCGTTCTTCGTACAGTCCGTGTTCGGCCTGCTCGGCGGCATCGGTACGCACCCGGAAGACGTCGCCCATATGAAGCGCACCGCCGATCGCCTGTTCGGCGATCAATACCGCTGGTCGGTGCTGGGTGCCGGCGCCAGCCAGCTGCGCATTGCCGCGCAATCGGCAGCGCTTGGCGGCAATATTCGCGTTGGGCTCGAAGACAGTCTGTGGGCCGGCAAGGGCAAGCTTGCCAAATCGAACGCCGAGCAGGTGGTGCTTGCCCGTAAGATTATCGAAGGCCTCGGCATGGAAGTGGCGACGCCCGACGAGGCTCGCGAAATCCTGTCATTGAAGGGCGGCGACCAGGTCGCGTTCTGACCGGTTTCTGCAAGGTTCGAACAGAGGAGGACGGCATGAAGATCGAGGTCGTGGTGGACGTGAAAACCACGCTGGGCGAGGGACCGCTGTGGGACGTTGAACAGGAGCGCCTCTACTGGATCGACAGTTTCGATGGGCGCGTGTTTCGGGCGACCGCCGACGGCCGCGAGATCCGTTGCTGGGACGTGCCGATGAAGATCGGCTCGATGGCGTTGCGCAAGGACGGCGGTGGCGCGGTGGTGTCGCTGCAGCGCGGCTTCCATCTGCTTGATTTCGCCACCGGCGAGGTGACGCCGATCCACGATCCGGAGCCGGACCGGCCGATGAACCGGCTCAATGACGGCAAGGTCGATCGGCGCGGCCGCTTCTTCGCGGGCTCAATGGACACGATGGAAGAGGGACCCTCCGGAGGGCTCTACCGGCTCGATCCCGATTTCTCCGTGACCAGGATAGATTCCGGCATCATCTGCTCGAACGGCCCGTGCTGGAGTCCAGACGACCGCACCTTCTATTTCGCCGACACCTGGACCGGCGAGATCTGGGCCTACGACTACGATATCGAAACCGGTGCCGCCAATAACCGGCGCACTTTCACGCGCGTCGATACCAGCCGGGGAGGGGCGGCCGACGGCTCAACTGTCGATTCGGAAGGATTCCTCTGGAACGCGCTGGTCTATGACGGCAGGCTGGTGCGTTACGCGCCCGACGGCAGCGTTGATCGCATCATTGACATGCCCGTCAAGAAGATCACCAGCGTCATGTTCGGCGGGCCGAAGCTCGACACCCTCTACGTCACGTCGATGGCCAAGCCGCCGCTGCCGCGCTTTCCGGGCGACGGAGTTTTACGCGGCAGCCTTTTTGCCATCACCGGCCTCGGAGTAACGGGAGTTCCGGAGCCGAGATTTGCTGCGTGAAGCTCGGCATCGTGCCGTCGCTTAGTCGCTGTCCTCCTCCGGGGCAGCCTTCCGCAAGATCTGGCGGGACGGTCAGCGATCGATCAGGCGCTCTCGCGCCTCATCAAAGAGGTAGGTTGCGGCGTCTCGCCCGCGGACTTTACGATTTCCCGAAACTGCATCCAAAACTTGGGCGCTTTCCCCGTCGCCCGATGATGTTGCCCAGGTCTGGCCAGGGAGACGGGCTCTCATGTGCAGGTCGCCGGGACGCATGCGGCCAATGCGCTTGGTCTGACCAGCCAAGTTCCCGCCCGAATCTCATATCTCACGGACGGTTCATCCCGTCGCGTGGTGCTCGGAAGGCGTGTTATCGACCTGCGCCATGCGTCGCCCAAACACCTGATAGCACCGGGGAGTGGTGCGGGAACAGTCGTTCAGGCGTTGCGGCATCTCGAGCCATCACGGGCCGCCGATGTCGTTCAGATCGCGTCGCGCCAACTGTCCCTGAGTGACAAAAAAGAGACACGTCTCGACCGCCATACAGGCGCCGGCCTGGATGCGTCCGATACCATGCGCCATGGGCGACTCACCATCGGATGCGGCTCACCATAGCTTCGCGCGCCAAGCAGCGTCGATTAGCCATGTGGTGCGCGTGCTAACTCATCCTCGGCAGCTGAAAGAACGCGTTCGGGGTCCGAGGCGAGCACATCTTGCGGACGTTTGCCGCCAAGGAAGCTATTGATCGATGCAAACCAATAGGCGAGCCCCCAGGCATCCTTTTTCCCGCGAAACACACTCAGAACCTTAGCGAGCGGTTTAGCGGGCCGATATCCAGCTGCAATATCCAGAGCGTAGCCGGGAAAATAGTCTACGCCCCGATGCCGAACTGCGAAGATGCGGCCTTGTTTTTTCCACTTGTTTGGCTGCGCACGTGGGTTGCTCGTGCTGAACCCTGCCATTGTCGCGACTTGAGGAGCGGTCAGCCAATCGCCGCTTTCCAATACTTCTCTTCTCGCCTCGGCCGCCATCCGCGCTTCTATGAGCATGTGTTGCGGAGGCGGCACGTCAGGGACCAGGGCGTCGATTATCGTGCTTATGGCTTCGCGCTGGCGACTCATCAGGATCGTACGCACCAGAGGCGCAATGCTGACGAGCGTGTCCGCGAGGCCGCGCACAGCAGGCTCACTCCCATGCTCGACCGTTACTGCTATGACCAGCTCGGCAGTTAGGCGATCAAGTCGGTCACCAACCTCCTTCGGCTTTCCGGTGAGGACGCCAAATCCCGACAGTTCAATAGTCTCATGGGTAAGTGCCATGATCTCCCGCTCCTGGGGCGATGAGCATGGTTACATATGTAGCACAACAACCGGTATCACAGGTGCAGCTAAGCTGTGGCATTTGGCGTCCAAGTTCGCTGATGGCTTGGTAGCTTTCAGGGCGCGTTCCGACGACAGCCGGGCGTAAGCCGGCAGTGCCGCCGACGCTATCCCTTGATCGCCGAGCCGACGATCGAATCCACGAAGAAGCGCTGCAGGAAAACGAACAGCACCAGTGGCGGCAGCACGGCAAGAGTGGCGCCCGCCATGACCAGTCCGGTGTTGAGCGCACCTCTGTTGTAGCTGAGCAGGCGGCTGAGGCTAATGACGATCGGATAATCTTCCGCATTGCCCTGCAGCACGGTAAGCGGCCACAGATAGCTGTTCCAATGATAGACGAAGGCAAACAGCGCCAATGCCGCGGTCGCGGGCGCCACGCTCGGCGCGACGATCTTGAACAGGATCACAAGTTCCGACGCCCCATCCATCCGTGCCGCGTCGATCAAATCGTCCGGCACGCCGGCGATGAACTGGCGCATCAGGAAGATGCCGAAGGCATTGGCGAGGTTGGGCACGATGATGCCGGCAAGGCTGGCATTCAGGCCGATCGATCCGACGAGACGGTACAGCGGGACCAAAGTCACGATCGGCGGCAGGAACATTGTGGCGATCAGCACCGAAAACAGCAGTGAGCGGCCGGGAAAGTGATGCTTGGCGAAGGCGTAGCCAGCCATCATGCTGGTGACCAGAATGCCGGTGGTGGTGATCGTGGCGATCACGAGCGAATTCCACATCGAGCGGCCGACATTTATGACGCCGGACACTTTCTCATACGCTTCGAGGCTTGGCGTGCGCGGTATCCACACCGGCGGCACCTGCATGGTTTCGGCCGGCGTCTTCAGGCTGGAGAGCACCATCCACAACAGCGGAAAGGCGGAGGCCACGGCAACCAGTAGCATCAGCGTGGCGAGCAGTGCTCTGCGGCCCGCCAGGCGTTTGCGCGCCAACCGGCTCGATGCTGATCGGCCCGGCGCGCTCATTCGTCATCCTTCCGGTTGGCAAATGCAAACAGCGCGCACACAACGACGATCAGCGCCAACATCAGCATCAGTGCCATGGCCGATCCCAATCCGCCTTGCGCGCGCTCGATGCCGACACGGCGGATGTGATAGGTCAGCACATTGGTCGAGCCGACCGGCCCGCCTTGGGTGATCAGCGCCACCGGCTCGAACACCTGCACGGCGTTTATGATGGCGATGACGGCGCTGAACAGAAGCGTGCGCCGCAGCAGCGGCAACGTGATAAAGCGGAACTGTTCGCGTCGGGTGGCGCCGTCCAGAGTCGCCGCCTCGTAAAGACTGCCCGGGATCTGAGTCAGCCCAGCAACGGCCAGCACGGTAAAATAGCCGATCTGCTGCCAGACATTGAGGACGACGATCGAGATCAACGCCGATCTTGGCGAGGACAGCCAGGGTTGCGGGCCGATGCCGGCGAGGCCGAGCATCTGGTTGAGCGGCCCTTCGCTCGGCGAATAAAGCTTCGACCAGACCAGCGTCACGGCGATCATCGGCACCATGTAGGTGGAAAACAACACGGTCCGCAGCGCCGTGCCGCCTGCGACATCGCGCTGGTAGACCATCAAACCGAACGCGACCGAAAGGGGCAGGATGAGCATCACCGACAATGCCGTGTAGATCGCGGTGTTGAGCAGTGCTCGCTTGAAATCCCGCCCGACCGAGGTCGGTCCGAATATTTCGCGAAAATTGTCGAAGCCGATGAAGCTCGCATTGGAAAAAGGCGTCTGCGTCGACCAGTCCTGGAATGACAGCCAGATGGTGAGCAGCATCGGCAGCAGGATGAAAACACCGATCAATGTCACGGCAGGCGCCAGCATGATGCCCGCCGAGGCACGATAGGTCTTGATCATCGCTCTGCTTCCAAAGCGCCGGGCTCTCGAAACAGCGCCTTCGCTATTTGGCGGCACGCTCCAGGATCGAGACGGCATCGGCCTGCGCGTTCGCCTGCGCATCCTTGGCCGAGAGCTGACCATACTGCAACGCCTCGAGCGTCTGCTGCAGCGATTCGCTGAACTCCTGGCCGCCCGGCACGACAGGGAAGGGCTTGGCGTCGGCAAGGACGCTGACATAGCCGGACAGGAACTCGGAGCCGAGCTTGTCCTTATGGGCTTCGATGTCGGAGGTCCGCGTCGGCAGGATGCCCATCGACATCAGAATATCCGACATTGCCGATGCGCCGTTCTTGCCGGACTTCGGACTGTTCAGCCATACCAGGAAATCCCATGCCGCTTTCTGCTCGGCCTCACCGGCATTGGCGTTGACGACGGCCATCCACGAATAGGAGATCGAGTGCGGCTTGTCGCCGCTCGGACCGACCGGGATGGGTGCGGTGGCGATGTTGGAGAACTTGTCGCCCATGCCGCTCTTCAATGCGCTTTCCCACCAGTTGGCCATGATGATCATGCCGGTCTTGCCGGAAACGAAATTGTCGAGGAAGGGACCGGTTGTGTTGGCGTCGGCCGTGGCCATCGCCGGATCGCTGGCACCGGACTTGATCAGGTCCTCGTAGAGCTGGAAAGTCTCGCCGGCTTGAGGACTGTCGAGCACCGGTTTGCCGTCCTTGACCAGCTCGCCGCCATTGGAGGCCAGCAGCGAGGCGAAGGGATGGACGACGCCCGCCGCCCAGGAATTGATCATGCCGAAACCTTGCTGGCCGGCATCTTTCCTGGTCAGCTTCTGGGCCGCATCCTTCAATTCGGACCAGGTTTTCGGCGCGGCCGTAATGCCTGCCTGCTTGAACAGCTCCTTGTTGTAGTTCAGTGCATAGACGTCGATCTCGTTTGGAATGCCGTAGAGCGTGCCACCAACAGAGGCCGCACTGACGACACCGGCCGGCCACGCACTCTTGACCTCGCCGGCAACCGCATCGGGGGCCGGCGCGACCAGCTTGTCTCGCGCCAGTTCGGGCAGCCACAAATCATAGATGCCGCCGATCGTCGGCCCGTCCGAGCTGCCGCCCTGGGAACGCAGTGTCGTCAGGAGATCGCCGAAGGGGACCGCGCGCACGGTGACGGTCACATCCGGATTGCTCTTGGCGTAGTCCTTGGCCGCGGCGTCCAGCAAAGCGACCGTTTCGGGCGACCAGTGGGTCAGATAGGAGATGTTGACCGATTGGGTCCAACCAATGGTGGGCGAGGCCAACAACCCTGCAGCCAGCGCCAGTTTCGAAATCCAAGCCAAAGACATCCGACCCTCCGCATAGCCACACAGCGACGTCCATGACGTTATGACAAGTTGAAGCAACGATGCAAGCGCTATCTTCGTGGAGAGCTCCTGCCTGTGTTGCGGCGTTTTCTTACTGCGGTCAACCAAGCATGCAAGATTACATCGTGAAAACAAGAAATTATCTGATACAGTTCGAGATGATTCTCCGCTGCCGGCCATGCCCGAACATACCGCAAGGCACTTGCGGTCCAAGTCATGTCGTTATAATGACATGAGAAAAGCTATGACTGCCTTGCGGCTTTTGAACCGCCGTGGGGATGACAATATCGACAAGAATGGGAGACTGAGCATGCTTTCAATTCATCGACGCGCCGCACTCGGCCTGATCGGCGGGTTTGCCGCGGTCTGCACTGGGGTCTTCACCGCACTGCCGGCCAAGGCCGACGACACCGTGACCCTGTGGAGCTGGCGCACCGAGGACGAGGCTGCGATGCGCCGCATCTTCGACGCCTTCGAGGCCAAGACTCCCGGCATTAAGGTCAACATCCAGTTCACCCCCGACGCCGACTACCAGAACCGGCTGAGTACGGCGCTGCGTGGCGGCCGCGGGCCTGATATCGCTCAGCTCAAGGCTTACGGCGAACTGCAACCATTCATCGAGGGTGGCTATCTCGACCCGCTCGACGACAGCGTGCCGGAGCTGAAGAACATGCCCGATAGCGCGCTGGGCGGCGCTCGTGGCGTTGCCGACGGCAAGATCTATGGCGTGCCCTATTCGGTGCCGATGATGGGCGTCTTCTACAATCAAGACATCTTCGCCGCCCAGGGCATCGACATTCCCAAGACCTACAAAGATTTCGTCGCCGCCTGCGAGAAGCTGAAAGCGGCGGGGATAACGCCAATAGCCGCCGGCGGTGCCAACGGCTCCGCCTGGGCGCTGGAGATCGGCGTCGGTGTTGTCGGCCCGACCATCTATGGCCCGGGCTTCTACGACGAAATGATGAGCGGCAAGGCGACCTTCGAGGATCCGCGCTACGTGGCTGCCCTGAAACGCTATGCCGACTTGAAGCCATATTTCTCCGACGGCTTTGCCGGGGTCGATTACACCACCTCGACACAGCAATTCATCGGCGGCAAGGCGGCCATGTTCTTCGGCGGCTCGTTCGAGAACGGCAGCTTCAAGGCGCAGAACCCGAAGCTGAAATTCTCGATCTTCCCGTTCCCCGCCGACAATCCTGCCACCAAGCTCTACACCTCGGCCTTTTCAGACGGCTCCTATGGTCTGGTCTCTGAAAGCACCAACAAGGAGGCAGCGATCAAGGTGCTCAACTTCATGGCTTCGGCCGAGTTCGCGCAGCTCTTCGCCGACGAGTTGGGCTGGCCGCCGGCCCGTACCGACGTCACCGTGAAGGACCCGGTACTCGCCACGATGATGGAGATGTCGAAGAATTCCACACCCTATCTGACGCTTGTCGGCTTCCGCTGGCAGACGCCTACGGCCTCCTCGATCCTGCAGTCCGAGATCATCGACATGGTCGAAGGCAACATCACGCCGCAGAAGCTGGCGGCGGACATGCAGGCCGCCGTCAGCAGCTGGTTCAAGCCGAAGCAGTAGGCCGTCACACCCTGCGCGAAACAGCACATGATCGCCCGTCGCCGCAAAAGCAGCCTTCAGCGCACCCAGCAGCGCATGGCCGTGCTGTTCATCGTGCCGGCACTGGCCGTTTATGCGCTGTTTGTCCTTTATCCGCTGCTGATGTCGCTGTGGGGCAGCTTCTTCGTCTGGAGGGGCCTGCGCATGCTGGAGTTCGCCGGCCTGTCGAATTTTACCCGCCTGTTCGTTTTCCCGAGCGGTGGGCGGCTCTACGGAGCGCTCTGGCACAACGTCGCCTGGTTCTTCGGCGTCATGCTCTTCCAGAACGGCCTTGGTCTGCTGTTGGCCTGGCTGCTGTTCCTGCGCGCCAAAGGGGCGGCCTTCTTCCAGTCGGTCTTCTTCTTCCCGGCGGTGCTGAGCCCGGTCATCGTCGGCGCCCTGTGGCGGCTGCTGCTGGCGCCCGGCGGCACCATCGAATGGATGCTCAACGGCCTTGGCCTGCATCAAGGCAGCCTGACGGTTCTCGGCAACAGCCACACGGCACTCGTGATGCTGATCGCCGTCGACGCCTGGAACTGGATGGGCCTGCCGGTGCTGATCTACACCGCCGGCCTCAGGCAGATTTCGTCCCAGATATTCGAGGCTGCCAGGCTGGATGGCGCCGGCAGCGGCCGCATGCTGGTCTCGGTTGCCCTGCCTTTGCTGATGCCGGCCGTCGGCACGTTGACGACGCTGTCGTTCATCAACACCTTCAACCAGTTCGACATCGTCTATGTCATGCAAGGCGTGCAGGGCAATCCGAGCTATTCCACAGACACGCTGGTGACCTATTTCTACCGGCTCGCTTTCGGCGCCGAAGGCGCGGTCGGTATCACCGATATAGGCCTGGCGCTTGCGCTGGGAACGCTGCTGTTTCTCATCCTCAGCATCGGCACGCTTGTGATGCTGCGCTTCTTCGACCGCCGCACGGTGCAACTGTGAATATGCTCGCCATCCCTCGACAGCTTGTTCGGCTGCCCGGCTGGACGGCGCTGGTCCTGTGGACCGCAGCGGTGCTGCTGCCGCTCTATATTCTCGTCGTCTCCTGTTTCAAGACCACGGCGGAGATCTACGACAACAGGCTCGGCTTGCCGCAAAGCTTTGCCTTCGACAATTTCGTTGCGGCCTGGACGCGCGCCGATCTCGGCCAGAATTTCATCAACAGCCTGATCGTCACCGGCGGTGCGGTGATCCTGACGATTATCGTGTCGGCAATGGCCGCCTATCCGCTGAGCCGCTATCGGCTGGGCTGGAACGGTATCATGCTCGGCCTGTTCCTGTCCGGCATCATGCTGCCGATCCGGCTTGCCTCGGTGGAGCTGTTCACGCTGATGCGCAACCTTGGCCTGCTCGATTCGCTGATCGGCCTGATCCTTGTCTATTCGGCCATCCGCATTCCCTTCGCCGTCTTCATCTTCGCAAATTTCATGCGGGTACTGCCGTCCGAGCTCGACGAGGCTGCGCGCATGGATGGGGCCGGCGAGGCGCGCATTCTGTTCCAGATCGTGCTGCCAATGGTGAAGCCAGCCGTATCGATCGTCGCCATCTTCACCGCTATCGCCGTGTGGAACGACTTCTTCTTCCCGCTGATCTTCATCTTCGACGACCGCTACAAGACCGTGCCGCTGGCCATCAGCGTGTTTGTCGGCCAGTTCCGCACGGATTGGGGCCTCGTGTTCGCCTCGCTTGCCATCTCCATGGCGCCCATCCTGATCATGTACTGTCTGCTTGCCCGCCAGATTCGCGAGGGCGTCGGCTCCGGGGGAGGCGCGAAATGATCGAGGACAAGGTCTATGCCGCACGCTCGATTCTGGTCGTCGGGGCGCATGCCTTCGATGCCGAGGTGATTGCCGGTCCACTGGCGGCGGCGGCGGTGCAAGGCGGTGCCGAAGTCACCTTCCTGCATCTCAGCATGGGCGAGCAGGGCCATCCAAGCCTCGCCCCCGAGTACTATTGCGTCCAGAAGGAGCAGGAGGCCGCAAAGGCCGCAGCCAGGCTGGGCGTTGCCATGCGCAGTCTCGGGCTGCACGACGCCTTCCTGCCTTGCGACGACGAGACGGCGCTCAAGGTTTGCGATGTTGTGCGCGAGTTGAAGCCGCAAATCGTCATCACTCACTGGCATGGCAGCTGGCACAAGGACCATCGCGCCGCGGCCCGACTGACACAGACCGGTATTTTTTTTGCGGCATTGCCGACGCTGAAGCGCGACCATGCTGCACACACACCGCAACTGCTGCTGTTCGGCGAAAACTGGGAGGACGACGAAGGCTTTCGCCCCGAACACCTCGTCGACGTCAGCGACGGCTTCGAGGCCTGGAGCGAGGCGGTGCGGGAATACGAACTGGCACGCGGCCTGAGCAGTTTCCCCTACGTCGATTATTACAGTGCGCTTTATCGGCTTCGCGGCTGCCTGCGCGGCACGCGCTACGCGCAGGGTTTTGCGGCGGCCCCGCAGTCCTGGCAAGCCGGCAGTGGCCTGTTCGCGCCGGCCAATCGGAGCGGCTCTCGATGACACGCATTCTGGCTATCGATCTTGGCGGCACCAATTTGCGCGCCGCAATCCATAGCGGCGATGTTCGCTGGCTGGAGATGCTGAGCCGCGAGCCTGCGCCGACAAGCCTGGATGCCTTCGTCGCCCGTATCGGTGCCTTGCGCGCCGAGGCCGGTCCGGTCGACGCCCTCGGGCTCGCGGTGCCCGGACTTGTCGAGGGCTCGGTCTGCCGCTGGATTCCGAACCTGCCCTATCTCGACGGCATCGACATCGCGGCCTTGTTTCCTCGTCTGCGCGTTGCCGTTGCCAATGACGCACAGATCGCCATGCTGGCCGAAGCGATCGAAGGTGCCGCAAAGGGCCTGTCCGATGCCATCCTGCTGGCGATCGGCACCGGCATCGGCTCCGCCGTTCTGGCCAATAATCGCATCGTTGCCGGCGCATATGGCGGCGCCTGCTCATTCGGCTGGGCCTGCGCCGACATCGAGGATGAAGGCGAGGACCGTAGCGGCTGGCTGGAGCGCTTCGCTTCCGGGCGGGCGTTCGACGCCGCGGCGCGCCAGATCGGGCTGGCCAATGGCGGCAGGCTGATCGAGGCCGCGCGGGCTGGCAAGACGGCCGCACTTGACGCGTTGGAGCTGCCGGCGCGCCGGCTGGGCACTGCCCTTGCGGGTGCGGTCGCGCTGCTCGATCCGCAGGCGATCCTGATTTCCGGCGGGCTTGCCGATGCGCTGGACGTGATAGGGCCGCCGCTGCTTGCGGCATTGCGGCGTCAGTTGCCGCCGCATCTGCGCGACGTCGTTCTGCGGTCCGGCGAATTCGGCTCCCGCGCCGGTCTCGTCGGCGCCTCGCTGGCTGGTCTCGCCGGAGCACAGTGGAGGCAGATAAGATGAGTCAAGCGAGCTTCCATCTGCCCGACCGCAGAAGGCCCGAGCCGCTCTGGTATCAGGTGGAAGAGGCCATCCGCGCCATCGTCAAGAGTGGCGAGTGGGCGACCGGCGACCAGATTCCGGCCGAAGACAGACTGTGCGCCTTGTTCGGGGTGAGCCGCATCACGCTGCGACACGCCTTGCGCAATCTTGAGGAGCACGGGCTGCTCAGGCGCGAACATGGCCGTGGCACCTTCGTGCGCTCCACCACGCTGGTCGCCGGCACCCGCGAACTCACCAGCTTCACGCAGGAAATGGGCAATATGGGCGTGGTCGCCGGCTCGCGCTTGCTCGACTGCAGCCTGACCACCGCCAATGCCGCCGCGGCCGGAGCGCTGGAGATCGAGGAGGGCGACCCGGTGGTGCGCATCCGGCGGCTCAGGCTCGGTAACAACGAACCGATCGGTATTCAGACTGCGCAGCTCTCGGCCGCGCGCGTGCCGGGCTTTCTCGATGCCGGCCTGCTGCAAGGCTCGCTCTACGAAGCGCTGGAACGCCATTACGGCATCGTGCCGGTCGCAGCGCGCGAAAACTACCGTGTCGGCGCTGTCGGGGCGGCGGATGCCGAGTTGCTCGATCTGCCTGCGGGGAGCCCCGCTTTCGTGGTCGAGCGCATCACCACCGACGAGCGCGGCCCGTTCGAATTCACCGTCTCGGTGATGCGTGGCGACCGCTACGAAATCCGCTCGACGCTGCGTGCCGGTCGCGCCGCGCCAACCGCAAGAAGCTGAGCCAGCCGACCCATAACAGGAGTACCGACGTGTCCGATCTTTACATACCCCGCCTTGCCGCCCTCATCGAACAGGCCTCGAAAGCCAATGCCGAAGCCTTTGGCGAAGCGGCCAGCCGCTTTGCCGACACGCTCGAGAGCGGCGGGCTGGTTCATCTTTACGGCTCGGGCCACTCGGTGTTGCCGGTCCAGGAAGTGTTTCCGCGCTACGGCAGCTATGTCGGCTTCAATCCGCTGACCGACCCGCGTGTCATGTGGCATAACGTGCTCGGCGCCGGCGGCGTGCGCGAACTTCTGTGGCTGGAGCGGACCGAGAAATACGCCGAGAAATTCCTCGACCACCAGCCGCTGAACAAAGGCGATTCGATCATCATCTTTGGCCACAGCGGCCGCAATTCGTCCGGCATCGACACCGCGCTTTATGCGAAAAAACGCGGCATCTTCGTCGTTGCGATAACTAGCAAGAACAATCTCGACAAGCCGGCGACGCACTCTTCCGGCAAACGGCTTGCCGATGCCGCCGACCTTGTCATCGACACCTGCTCGCCGATCGAGGATGCCATCGTGCCGGTCGAGGGCTGGAGCCGGCCGGTCTCCGGTTCGTCGACCGTGCTTGCCATGATCCTGGCGCATGAGCTGATCGCGCGCACCGCCGAGGCGCTTTCGAAACGCGGCATCGAACTGCCGGTTTTTGCCTCGCCGACAATTGCCGGCGTCACACTGCACGACACCGACGTCATCTATGGCGTCTATCGCGAGAAAATGCTCGAGGCGCAGAAGAAGCACCTGCCGACGTTCCAGGCGACCATGCGCGGCGAATGACAACCGGGCAGGGCACGCAAAACGCTAGGACGTAGACTCATCACCGCGTAGCCAGATGCGAGTTGACACGAGTTTCAGGGCAGCAAGGTAGTTTTCTGCCAGCTTGTCATATCGAGTTGCGATGCGAGGGAACTGCTTGGCCTTGTTGAAGAACGTTCGACGAGGTTGCGGGCCTTGTAGAGAAAGGGGCTGAAGCACATCGGGTCCTTGCGGTTGGCCTTGGGCGGGATGTTGGCCCATGCCTTTTGCTCGGTGACGGCATTGCGCAAGGCGTGGCATCATAGCCCTTGTCGGCGAGCAGCATGGCACCCTCGGGCAAATCCTTGATCAAGTCCGCTGCGTAGGCGATGTCACTCATTTGACCTGCCGTGAGCGTCAGCTTGATCGGCCTGCCTTCGGCGTCGACAAGAGCATGGACTTTGGTCGTCAGCCCGCATCGGGAACGACCGAGACAATAATCTCGATCCCCCTTTTTGCTGTCGCGCCTTGCTGATGGACGCGAACAATGGAGGTATCGATCATCTGCACCGTTGCATCGTGGGCTTTGGTGATGCCATGCATGAGGCGGTCCCACACACCTGCTTTCCGCCATCGAACGAAGCGATTGTAGCAGGTGGTGCGTGGGCCGTATCGCCCCCTGGAAGATCGCGGCATGGCGCACCCGATCGCAGCACCCAGAAGATGCCGTCTGCCCGCTGTGCCTGGACGGTGATCGTGCCGAAGAAAACCAGTGCTGCAGCGAACGTTCCTCGTAATATTGCATTTAACCATGAAAGACGACGATTCGCCCAAAGCATGCAAAAGGGCCCATCGGCTCTCGCGCCGCGATGCAAGGCCAGGAAAGCCTTACGCCAGATCAGTTTGTGAAAAGTCATTGCCCTTGTAAAGCAGGGCAAGCCGGTGAGCCTTCGCGCAAGCGTAGGCAAAACAATCGCCGAAATTGAGATCGGCTTTGTGCCCGACTGCTTTGCCGAATTTCATGCTGGCTTCGATCGCCCGGTCGCCGATGTCGCCGGATATCATGATTTCCTTGCCGGCGATCTCGATCAAAAAGGCGTCGACGGTCTCACGGGCTTGCGCCAGCATGTCGGCCGTGGGCTTGGCGTTCTTTTTGATGGCTTCGGCCGATGCTCGCGCGAGACCCTGGACTGCCTCGAACCGGACGAGCGGGGAGATATACAGCGGCTTGGTCGCGGCCGCGAGCCGCTTTTCCAGTTCTTCCGCGCCAGGTTCCTCGTTCAGGATGGCAACGATCACCGAGGCATCGACGAACATCAGTCGTCGCTCCACATTTGGTCGGTGAATTTCTTCATATCGAAATCAGGGTTGGCCGGCCCGATCCGCCGCGCCATTTCCTTGACTTTGGCAAGTCTCTCGCGCAGCGGGACGCTGCCGCGGTTGCGCTCGATCTCATGGCGCAACGCGGTTCTGACGGCCTCGGTCTTGCTGCGCGCGTTGGTAATCTGCTGCAGCTCGACGGCCATGGCATCGACGTCGGGATCGCGAATGAAGAGCGGCATTTGTATATCCTCTGAGTGATATATGTATATCATATCGCAGATATACTGGCCAGCGAATTCGCGAGCGGCGGTTTTGATAAGGAGGGGAGGGAGGAATGCAGCTCGCGAAAATCCGTCGGAAGGTTCGGTTCTGGTGCTCAGTCCTTGGAATTGCTCGGCGTCTGAAACACGTCGCTGCGGCCATGTCACTGTCAACGCCCACATGCCCAAGGCGCATCGGTGCTACGTACGCCGACGCCTGCGCATCCCAACATCCGCGGCGACCGATTGATGTCGATAGACCGCCCACGCGCCCGGACGAGGCCAGCGCTGCATCGATTGCGTCAGGTTCATAACGGCCATAATCCCGGCCCAGCGAACTCTCTCATTAGGGCAGCTCGGGGAGTGCTACGGCTGGATGCTCTTGGGAACATCCCGAGCGCATGATCCGGCGGCGAGGATAAACAATCGGAACCACGCGCTGCCTCCACATGATGGCGTCGGCTAACTCAACGAAGCCGTGCTGCCATTCGTGGTGAACTGGATAACACGGCCTATCTTCTCGCTCGAAAATTCGGCGGCCTCGACAATCATTGCCGGGGTTACCTCGACGGATCCCTTCGCCGTCTATCCGCGTCTCATCGGCTGTCGCGCTGATCCGGATTGACAGCCACCCGCAATTAAAGGGCCGTTTGATGACACCTAGGCTTCCCCAGCAGTATTAGTTCACAAAGCAGGTCGGCACCCCTGCGATCCGCTGGATCCGGTCAGCGTGTGCTTCGGGTTCGGGGTGCAAGATCAGGCGGTGCCATTTGCACGGATGGCGGCGAACCAACCACCACGGCAGGGGCGCCAGATTGCTCACCACGTTGGCTCTCTACTTCGCGGCTCAAACCTTGGTGAGCAGCTTGCATCTCCGGAACGGTGAAAACCGGCACCTCGCCCTTGAAACCCTGGAGCTCAAAGGCGCCTGCCTGGACGACCGGCATCGATGCTCCTGCCGCAAAGCCGGGACCAAGCACCAGGGGGATGCCCAGCTTCTTGGTCGTCGACTCGAGCCGTGCCGTGCGGTTCACCGGGGAGCCGATCGCGGTGTAATCGAAGCGCCGTTCGGAGCCGAAATTGCCTACCGAGCAGATGCCGGTCTCGATGGCGACGCCGATTGCGATGGAGGGGTGGCCGTCCGCGGCGAAGGCGGCGTCTTCACGCTTCACCCGTTCGATCAGGGCAAGCCCCGCGTCGAGCGCGCGCTCGCGATGGTCCGGCTGATCAAGCGGCGCGTTCCAGAAGGCGAGCACCGCATCGCCCATGAACTTGTCGATAGTGCCGTCGCGCTTGAGGATCTCATCGGTCGCAATGCCGAGGAAGTGATTGACCACCTTGGCGATTTCCTGGGTATCGAGTTGTTCGCTCATCGTCGTGAAGCCGCGTATGTCGCTGAGCAGGATCGTGATCTCGCGCTTCTCGCCGGACAGGATCGCTTCGGTGTCCGAGCTTGCGAGGCGTTGCACCACGGAGGGCGACAGATACTGGGAGAACTGCCGTGCCAGGGTGGACCGGCGCTGCTCGCTGCGCCTGTAGAGAACATAGCCTTCGAAGCCGGCTACCAGGATCGTCGCAAGCGCCGGCTGCAGCGGGTCATAGAGTGCACCCTGCAGGCTGTATTCGAGAGCGCCGAACACGAACGGCGTGACGGCCAGCAGCACGAGAGCCAGGGCACCAAGCACGACGCGCCCGGCGAGCACTCCGGAAAGCCCGATGAAAACGACGGCACTGAGGACAAACCAGAGCCGCTCGAGCATACGCGCGTGCGTTGGCTCTGCCAGGTAGCGCCCGGCAAGCATCTGGCCGATTGCATCGGCGTGGATGTCCGCGCCTGGTCGCGCTGGACGTGTCGGGGTGGGCAGGTACTGCGTCAGTCCCACGGCCGACAGATCGACAATGGCGATGGCGTCCCGCAGCCGCGGATCACTGCCGCCCGAAAGGATAGTGCTGGCAGATATACGGGGCGTATCCGTGGCGGTTTCCCAGAGGCGGATGCTCCCCTCCGGCTCGAGCGGCACGATGGCGCCGGCCATCCTGAGTGCGTCGAACCCGGCGGCATTCATCCGGGCTATGTAGCCGTCCTGCCCGGCGTAAAGGCGCAGAAGCTCGAGCGCGAAGGACGGCCACAGCTGCACGCCTTGAGCGGTATTGCGAAGCCACAGCAGCGGCACATGGCGCAGTACGCCGTCGGGATCGGGCAAGGTGCGAATCACGCCGAGGCCCGCGGCGGCGTTCGAGAATTCGGCAAGCGAGCCGGTCAGGCCGGTGAAGCCGGGAAGTGTATCGGGTACCTGCCCGACGATCGACCAGCCGGCTTTGGGTTCTGCTTCTGAAACCGTCGCCTCATTGCCTAGGCTGACGGCAAGCGCCGTTCGATTTTTCGCCAGCGCCGCTGCCAGGCGCTTGTCTCCGCCGATGCCCTCAGGCGAGGTGTCGGCCTCGGGGAGTACCAGCGCAAGCCCGACCACCGCCGCGCCGGATGCGGTGATGCCATCGACCAGATCGGCCAAGAGGCCACGGTTCCAGGGCCATCGCCCATGTGCCTTGAGGCTGGCGTCGTCTATCGAGACGATCACGACAGGATTGCTCGTCGCCTGGCGTGGGGCGAGAAACTGGTAGAAGTCGTACGTCCGCTCACGCAGGCGCGACAACGGCCCGTCAAAAGTCAAATGGCAAGCGAGCAGCAGGAGCACGACCACAAGGCCGGATATTTTGCGCCTGCCAGCTTGCCGCCAATCAGCCCAGCGCCAACCGGCCAAAAGGCTCATGTCGTGCGGCCGGGCCTAATTGCAGTAGTAGTCGCAGCCCTCGCCATCGCCATCGCCCTCATCCTTCACCCCGCCCCCGGCAGGTGGCGTTGGGCTGTCGGGGAACTCCATGACCACTCCTGGCAATGCGCCATCGCTGGACTCGCAGACCTTGAGCGAGCCGCCGAGTGCCGACGCACAAAGCGCGCTTACGTCCAATCCCGGACCCGGTGCGCCTGGCAGGCCGGTGCCGGCAATCCGGTCGATGCTGTCCAATATCGGGAAGGTGTCGATTCCGCCGTAGCCGGTCAGCAGCTTGCCATTTTCCGACGTGCAGGCGAAGCCCGGGTTTGTGATGACCAGCCGTTTGCCATTCATCGTGCAGGTCATGCGGCCGGCGCGCAGTATGCCGACGGTCTGGCCGGCTGCCACCAGCACTTCGATGATGCCGCCTCTGGCCCCGAGCACCATGTGCGGCGTCGCAACCTGCATGACGCCGCCTTTCGAAACCTGGCCGCCATAGAATCGGGCCAGGCCGCTGTTCATCCCGATGTCGATCTTTCCCGATCCGGATCCCGGATTGTAGACGAATTCATCGATCGTCAGGCTGGTGTTCGGACCAATCTTGGCGCTCGATTCGTCCCGGAACACCAGCATTCCAAGACCAGTGGGATTGCTGCGCAGCTGGTCGCCGAGTTCGACGCCCGCGCCGACGTTCATTGTCCCGCCGTTGTTGCGGACGATGTTGGTCTGGTAGGCCGTCATCGACCCGACCGTTTCAGCGGCAGATGGTGCCGCAAAGGCAAGGCAGGCGACAAAAATGGCGATCTGACGGTACGGGGTCCTCATCGCGGCCTCTTTCAATTGAGCGTCAACGTGTAGCTCATGAGCATTTCGAACGATTTTCGGTCGCGGCTGGCGATGTCGAAGTTGGTTTCGCGATAGGCAAGATCGACGCTGATCTTCTGCGACTCCGTCAGCTGAAAATCGCTTTCCGAGGCAATGCGCCAGAAGTCGCTCTTGATACTTGTGCCGATGCCGATGGACAGATCGGGAGCGTCGCTATGTCCGGCCGAGAAAGCGACCTGGTGCGACCATGCGAAAAGATCCGGTACGTTCATCAAC
Organism: Mesorhizobium sp. M1217; assembly: GCF_040318275.1. Lineage (NCBI taxonomy): Bacteria > Pseudomonadati > Pseudomonadota > Alphaproteobacteria > Hyphomicrobiales > Phyllobacteriaceae > Mesorhizobium > Mesorhizobium sp. M1217. The sequence continues at coordinate 128,725 of NZ_JAMYMA010000014.1, forward strand.
AGGCCGCCATAGCGGACCTCGCCCGTGTAGCTGCGGCCGATTTCAGATCCGGAGGCGAAGTCATTCGAGCCGACAAAGCGCAGTCCGAGCGCCTGGCCATTGCGGAAGCGGTAGCTGCCGCCTGCCTCATAGAAAAGCCTGCTATCGGCGAAAATGCCTTGCGAGGCGCCTAGATCGATGTAGCCGCCACCGGCGAAGAGCGTCGTCTCGACCGTCGGGCGCACAAGAAAGCGCCCACTGACGCCGATGCCGGTTTCCTGGATATCGCTGTCGAAGCGATCCGTAACTGTGAACGCCGAAAGCAGCAGGCGCAGCGAATCGATCCCACTGTTGGGTAATCCCTTGTCCCAGGTGATCGCGGCGTTGCCGTGGATGAAGGTCTCCTTGCCACCCGGAACCGACAGGTCTGGCGTGAAAAAGCGCTGTGTCGCCGTCAATGACCCCGAAAGAACGAGAGCGTCGGCACTTGGCGTGCCGAGGTCCCATCGGACAAAGCCTTCCGCCCGCCCATAGGGCGAGACGAAGCTGTCGTCGTCCTGCGCCCCGCCGGGCCCAAAATCGGTAAATGCGCTGAACACGCCGCCGGTCAGGGCGAGTTCCCAGGTGACGCCACGCAACGCGCGCTCGATGCGGGCGAGCAGGCGAACAGCTTCCTGCTGCTCACTTGCGGTCAGGCCGCCGACTTCCATGCCGTACTGCACCTGCCGCCGAGCCAATTCATAGGAGCCGACATGATAGTACAACCGGCTGGCCGCCAGCCGGGCGCGCGCATCGCGGGGATATTTGATCAAATACTGCTCGATTGACGAGATCGCCTGATCGTACTGCCCGGCGTTAACGGCAACCGTGACGAATTGGGCGAGCGTTCCGTTGTCGGCCGGACTGGCGATGCGGGCTGAAAAAGCATCCTCATAGGCCGAAAAAAGACCCTGCGCGCCGGCCGGCAATTCGCCGGTACAAAGCAGCGCTGCGGCGCAGCCGACGATCGTCCGAAACGAAGATTGCATGCCGAGAACCCACCCCAAACCCGACTAGTGCGAACGATTTAGCACGACTACAAGAAAAAGGCGACTGACCTGTGACGAAATCGTCCGAGTTTTCAACAGCTGTTGCAGCCGCGCAACAAACTATCGAGTTAATTCGTATTTCGGCTGCGCTGCTTGCCAAAACATCTTATCGGCGTTGCTGTATCGGTTGAAGTATTCCGTAGCGATAGAAACTAACAAAACTCATCGCCCGCTAACGAAACTAGTGTGCTTCAAGATCAATATAGTTCGCGTGATTCTGCACGCGTTTGGGCGCTGCCTGCCCCATCGATGTCACATATGGCTCATCCGAAGGTCTTCCGTCGCATTGCGGAGGCGATCGGAGAGCTGGCGGGCAATGCTTCTCAACACGGCTTGCGCGATATGCGGCTTGGCCTTTGATATCTTGTTGGCGGCAGACGAGGCCAGCTCATAGGCAACAACGTCCTCGTCCGCGATCACGTCGGTCGAGCGCGGTCGCTCGGTCAGGAAGCCCATTTCCCCCACAGTACATCCAGCCCCGATGCTCGCCAGCCGCCGCCGTCCGCCCGGCGCATCCACCCAGACGCTGATACAACCGCGCGTCAGCATCCACAGTCGGTCCGCCTGATCGCCAGCGCGGCACAGCACGGCGCCTTTGGGGAACTCGACGTGGTCGAGATAGCTCATCAGCACCTTCAAATCTTCCGGCGCCATGGTCATGCCGAAATCGGTGCGCTCGAGCGGCACCGCTATCACCGAGCGGGCAGTACTGTCCGTGCACTCGACGATTTCCTCCTCGAAGCGCTCCAGCGCTGCCTCGAGATCGGGGTAGATGTTGGGCCCATCGCTTTGTGACGTAAACTCCTCCAGGGCCTCGGCATCCCCGAGATCACTGAAGAACAATCGCTGACCACGCCGGGCGCTGCGAGCGGAGATCTGCTGCAAGGTCAATGCGCCGGAGGCGTCGACGTCGCTGACGGCGCGGAAATCGAGAATGATCACTCGCACCACGCTGGGCAGGCGGTCAATTTCCTCCGCGAGCTCATCGGCATTGCCAAAGAACAGCACGCCCTGCAGCTCGAGGACCGCCAGCTCGCGCTCGTGAATCGCCAGCAACTCGGTCTGAGCAGTGGAGCGGATGCGCCTGGAGCGCGTCTTGCCGACGATCTCCTTGCGCCGCACCACCGGTCGGCTCATTTCGATCATGAAGACAATGCAGGCCAGCGCCACGCCGACCACGGCGCCGATAACGGGTTGGCCAAGGACTGTGGCGAGCGCCACAGCGGCGACCACGGCCATATTGCGCCGTGCCTGGCTGCGGCCCACCGCGCTGTCGCCGAGAAGTGCCTGCCGCGCCGTCCGCAGTGCCCAACGGTCGATGGTATTGATGCCGACGAAGACCAGAATGGCGGACAGCACAACCAGCGGCATCGAGAAGATCAGATTCGGGAACGCAAGGATGGCCGCAAGCAGCACCGCCCGGCTCGCAAACGTCGAGGTGCGCATGCGCCCGCCGGCACGGTAGTTGGCGGCGGTCAGCGCGGCCGACGTGGATACGAACAGCCCGCCCATCATGGGAGAGACAAGATTGGCCATGCCCAGCCCGACAAGGGCGCGGCCTGAATGTCGGCCAGATTGCGCGCAGGGCGCAGGGTAAAGACGGTGTCGAGCGTTCCCACGATCGCCAAGGTCAACGAGCCCGCAATCATGGTCCACCAGATATGTTTCAGCCCCAGCCGGAGCGTTGAGGCAGCTTCGATCATGCTTACCGGTGCCCAGCCCTCTATATCGATCGATCCGATAACGGGCCCGAGCTCAATGTCGGGCGCCCACAGACGGGCAGCATGGTAGATTACATAGCCGATGATCAGGCCGGCAAGCAGCGCCGGAACTTTGGGCGCAAGCCGCGTGATCATCGCCATGGCCGCGATCAGCGCAAGACCGAATGGAAGTCTTGTGACCGTGGCCAGGCTGAAATCCGCCGCCACGATGCCGCTCCAGGAGGAGACCGCGAGAAGCATCGGCGTCTGGCTCTTGATGACCAGGATTCCGACGCCCGAGACGAACCCGGCGACAACCGGATGGGGGGCAAGCTTGACGATCCGGGCGAGTCCGGTTGCGCCGATAAGCATCATCCATAGGCCGGTCAGCATCACGCAACCGACGAAGGCAAGCAGCGCTTGTGTCGTGTTGCCGTCGAGAGCGACCAACAGGGATCCCAGCAGGCTCGCCTGGATCAGCGAGTTGCTGGGCATGGTCGTCACGAAGCACGACCGTTGAAATGCGGACGCGACAATGCCGCCGACAATGGCAGCGATGACGCCGGCAAGGGCGCCTTCCGCCACCCGATCTGCGCCGAGCGGTGATAGGGCAAGGACGCCGGAGGAGACGCACATCGGCAATGCTACGCCCGCGGTCGTCACGCCCGCGGTGAGTTCCTGGGCCAGAAAGCCCATCCCTGCGCTTAAATTACGCGCAAAATCCGTCTGTATCGCAACCTGTTCAGTCACGGCGTTTCAAAGCCCCACAAGATCTCACGGTGGTGATCCCGCCGACCGCGTCCTTGTGTAGGACGCGCATCGGCGGACACGCTCAAACTACAGCACGAGCATGGTGGCCAGCCCGAGCATCAGGCCCATGCCTACGATATCGGTCACGGTGGTGAGAAAGATCGCCGAAGCTACGGCCGGATCGGCGCCGACCCGGCGCAGGCCCAGCGGGATCAGCACGCCGGAGATTCCGGACATGAGGCACGATCCGGACATTGCGAGCAGGATCACAAGTGCCAGCATGGGCGCCTGGGCCGCCGACTCCGGTTGCCGCGAGGCGTAGAACCACATGGCCGCAGCCGCCACAAGGCCGACGAGCACGCCGTTGGCGATCCCGAGCGCACCCTCCCTCATCACCAGGTGCAGTTTCGGTCGTTTATCCACATCGCCCAAGGCAAGGCCACGCAGCGTCATAGCCAGTGCCTGGCAGCCGGTGTTTCCGCTCTGCCCGGCCAGGACCGGGAGGAATGCCGCCAGAGCGACAATCTTCTCGATCGTGCCTGTGAACGAGCTGACCACGAAAGCGGCCATGAAGGCCGTCAGCAGGTTGAGCTGCAGCCACGGATGACGCTTCAGGAAGGCTGAAAACAGCGGCGTGAAAGAACGCTCCTCCTTCTGGACACCCACCATCTGGCCCGACTGGGCAGAAATCTCGATGATTTGCTGCTCGAACAAGCGCCAGCCACGGACCTGCCCGAGCAGCCGGTCCTCCGCGTCCACCACTGGATAGACAGGGTAGTGCCGGCGTACCGCAGCCTTGCAGGCGTCGCTCAAGGACAGACCGACGGGGAGGGCGAACGGCTTTGGCAGCATGATCTGATCCACGGTTGCGTCGGGTTCGCTCAGCATCAGATCGCGCAGGACTACGAGGCCAACCAGTTTGTCGCCCTGGTCGGTGACGTAGAGATAAGTGAGCTCGGTCGGCACCTGGGTGCGTCTGACGGCCTCCACTGCGGCGGCTACAGTCGTGCCGACAGGAACGCTGGCGGGAATCGGGTCGATCAGCTCGACGAGCGACTCGGGGATCGCGAGGTCCTTGCCATCGCCATGAGGCTTGATAGGCCGCATATGCGGCGGTAAATGCTCCGCCACCTTACGGGCGTGCCGGTCCGGCAACAACTTTAGTGTGTCCCGAATGAACTCGGGAGACTCTCGGGCCAGCAATACCGCCGCGTCATCAGGTGCTCGAGCACGCAGCGTGCGCACCAGCTTCTCAACGTCGTTCTCTTCCTTCATCTGTTCCCCCAATTGCGAGTGTCTTGCCTCTGACGGTATGACACGAATCTGATCGCTCCGCCCTGGCGCAGTGGCCTAAGCGCCTCGATCTGGGAATCTTCGCCTTCTCCAGGCGCCGAGTAGACCGTACCCAGACAAATCTGAGCCATTGCGGGTGCATACAGGCGGGCTGTAACCTCTGCGTGTCGCCGAGAATTCAACGTGTTGCGAACTTCACCGGTCTTTTCGTAGGCTCTGCGAGCACGCCGCACCAATGAAACTTAAAACCCGGAAACTCTGCAGAGGCAGGGCCTCTGACGTTCGAATGATTTGCCTCATGCGGCGCATCTTGCCAGTTCCACCAGCTCTGAGGCTGATGAATTCGCCAGGATGACAAGGTGATTTGCGTGAAGCCGTAATAGTTTAGCCTGAGAAAAGGATTCTCTGTATGAAGTCTGTCCGGAACGAGAGGTGCTCTTGAGAGCTTGCAGGTCCGGGGCAGGCAGCCTGCTTTGTGAGACTCGACGTCGTTTCGGTCCGTCCGCGTTAACGTAGGCCCACTGATCACAGCGGTAGACCGCTCGATCGCACCTGGGGGCGAACGAAGACTCGTTTCGAGAGTGGCATCGGCTCGGCAATTGCCATCTCACCTGACAGGCCACCCGTATTGGGGATGCGTCGAGCTGTCGAACTGTGACTGAAGACCCTCGACCTCATAGCCGGCGTCCGCCAGTTGGCTTTGACTAATCCTTTTCCTTCCCGCTTATCTTGATTCCGCGCCGTTCCGCATACTCGATCAACGCAAGTTCTATCACCGAAGTAACAGAACGCCGCTCCGCTTCTGCAAGCTGCTGCGCCAAGACCAGCACCGGCGGGTCAAGGCGGGTGGTGAACGGTTTTTTCGTCATTTTCGCTCTGCGGCTTGATATTTAGTTTCAAAAGGCGCATATATATGCACGTGCATCGCACGTGCACGGCACGTTCAACGGCTGACCAGAGTGCGCCAACACTCCAGTCAGCCTGACCACAACCCAAGCTGATTGGAGCTCGGATTATGGGTGATTCCGACAATACCACGACTCTGCCTTACGTCACCCGCAGGCGACTACTTGCGGGAACAGTGGTGGCTAGCACGGCATTGGTCCTTGAAGGTAGCGCGTGCGCAGGCGACGCTGGAACCGGAAGGACGAATTTGCCTTCTGACCCGGCGCTGGAGCTATGGCGGGAATGGGAGGAAGCCCACAAGCTGACCGAGCGCCTTTGCCGCGGGCAGCAGCGTTTGGAAGCGGAGCTCGTCGAGAGTGTCGGCTTTCCCTGCGCGACCGTCCGCTTAACCACGGGCGAGGAACTGACGGTCCATTCTGTCGAGGCGCTCAAAGACGTGCTCGGCAAAGACCGAAATTCAGCGGCTCTGTGCAAGAAGGCCGAGGCTGATTTCGCCCTGCATCAGGCACGCTGGGCTGCGGCTGCCGAGGGGACCGGTTACACCGCACTGCTGAAGGCCGAGCGCGAGGCTGGCGAGCGGGCGCAGGAGCTGCTGAAAATGTTCTCAACGACTGCCGCCACGAGTCTCGCCGGTGTGGCAGGAAAGCTCGATGCCGTGTTGCGCGAGGGCGAAGCCTGGGAGGAATACTCCGAATTCCCATGGCCGCAAATCCGCTCAGCCTTCCGCGATTTAGTGCGCATCGTCGGACGCTTTGATGCTGACCGGGAGCGTCGTCGAAGGATCCGTCATGACCAAACTGAAACTCTCCATCATTCCGGATGACCCCGGGCAAGACGAGGGTCAAACTGCCCGGCGCGCCAGGGCTTCTTCGGAGCCCTAGACTGGAATGATCCCGTGTGGCAGATGTTCGCGATGCGCGTCTTCTCCACCGTTTTAGGTCTTCGCCGCCGCTTTTGGTCATGGATCGCCACGGGCGCTGCTAGGGAAAATGCCGTCATCGGGCAGCGCACGAAGTTCGGCGCTGGGGCGGAAATCTTCAATATCCGCGGCGACCGGTCTCGCGTCTTGATCGGCGCGGACAGCCATTTAGATGGACATTTGCAGGTCTTTGCCCACGAGGGTCGGATCAAAATCGATGATTGGTTCTATCTTGGCCCAGGCTCAACGATTTGGTCGTCGGACCCGGTGGGGATCAAGATCGGGAAGCGGGTGCACGTCTCATGGGGCGTCGCGATCCACGACACCAATTCGCATCCGATGGACCCCCAGAAGCGTTTTGCGCAGATGCAGGCCATTTTCAGGGAAGGTCACCCGCGCATCGACCCTGGGATCCGTTCGGCTCCTATCACGATCGGGAATGATGTATGGATCGGCAATAGTGCCATGATTATGAAGGGCGTCACCATCGGCGATCGGGCGATTATCTCGGCCGGGTCGATTGTTCGATCCAACGTCCCGGCCGACGCGTTGGTGCGCCCGGCCGACCTAGTGAAATGATGCCTTTGGGTACCGTTCATCTAGGAGCGCTATGCCATCGTATAGCGCGACATGCATTTGAGGCATTTTCGAGCAAATCTCTTTGAAATGCTCGCGCATCTCTGTTTCGTCTGCGCTGGTCGCAATGGGCATTGAAAGCTGGCGCTCGTCATCAATCGCGTTGATGGTGAAGCGAAGCGGTGGTCCAGTGTACATCTATTCGTCTCGGTCTACGGGGCTTCGATAAAGGGCATGTGCTTGATACGCTCCCATTGGTCTTTAGCCGTAGTTCCGGACCAGCGGTTGCGCAGTGCGCTCTCTCTATAGGCTTGGGCGGGCTCCAGTCCCGGCATGTCGGATCCGTCAGGTAAGAAGAACACGTTGCCGCCAGCGGCCGAAACCGCGACCAGTTTGTATCCGTGATCCTTGCAGAGTTTCGTCAGGGCGGTGATCGACGCGCCATGATACCAGCCGCTGTCGTGCTTGGCCATGCGATCGAACGCGTGATCATAGGGCACTGTGACGGGATTGAGGCCAAAACTGGCGTTGTATTCCACGACAATAACGGCCGGACGCACTGGTAACAAGGCTTGCAGAAACCAGTAGTCGTTTCCATCGACGTCGACGGAAAGCACGCCAAGCTGCGGAAAATGCGTGGCGAGACTTTTGATGTTGTCGAGATCAATGAAGCTCTGGCGCACTTCGATCCGCTTTGGAAGCAGCGAGCGCGCCAACCGCACGGTCGTTGCGTCGCCGTCGACCAGCAGACCTCTGAATTCGCTAAGCCCAATGCAATTGTATTCCGTCGGATGGAAACCAAATTCCAAGAACGTTTTCGGGCTTTGGCCAGCAATCTGCGACAGGATCGCACTTTCGTCCGATTGCGGAGACCCGGCAAGGCGAGCCTTTGCGAGGTGAAAATAATAGCGGAGCGGGCTTGAGCGAAGGAAAGCATGCGTGCGCGACAGGACATTCATCAATGGATGACTCCTTGATCGCCCGCCCGCGGCCAATTATTTGCGGCAAGCGGCGGCGGTTTGCAAGCTTGCAAAACGCCCGCGTCCGCCACTCTGGACGCCGTTTTAAATCGCCGAAAAGGCGTCATAAGAATTGCTGCCGGGAGCCGCTCGAGGTCGCACCAACATGGCACGGCAATTCGACCAGAAATCCTGTGGGAGAGAGTGTTTCGGCTCGGGTTGATCGTCGAGGCCGAGACGTCGGCCCAATTCCCGGCGCTACCGTCCGCTGTCCTGCGGCTTCTGATGCAGGTCCTGGCTTTTCGACCACCAGACAAAATATAGCGAGCCCATCTTCATGACAGCCACGCGCCGGTCGCGTTCCCGGGTTCGCAACTCACGATAGGTCTTCCTCTTCAAGCAATTTCGGGGCCGATAGACGCGGCGCGGCGGAACGGAGCGAGATCGCCGGAACTGGCTTCATTTGAAGAAGTCCGGCAATGCCGTTGATGGCCAGCACCGCACAGACGATCGGTCCGGCGATAAACGCACAAGAGGCAGAGGATCGCCGCCAGCACCAGCCGCGGCTTGCGCGACCGACGGCGCGGAGCTCGGACTTCACCGACCAGCGCGCCGCAGCGGTTTGTTCATCATCAGACATGCGCACCATCCCGCGACCATTTCGTACGGCGGGTCGAAAACATCAACCTGCCCTAGCGTCGGCTATGGACATGAGGTTCCAGGGCGTCGCCCGGCGCCTGATGACATGCCAAGGCTCGGCGCCCGGATCGGCCTCGGCGAGGTGAACTGCGCAAACCAGGACGCGACCTATAATCGCTGGATCACGGCGTGAGGGAGGGTTCGTATCAGACGGCAGTCAGCGCGGCCAGCAACGAATTCATCGGTCGCCGTCCGGCATCCGCCGTAGTCATTGTAATCGTCCAGGATCATGAGCCCGCCTGGGCTCAACACCTCTAGGGTCTGCTCAAGACAGAATTTGACCGGATCGTGCCAATCGCAATCGAGATGGGCCAAGGCTATTCTGGTTTCCGGATGAAAGTGCACCGTGTCTTCGAACAAGCCCTTGTGAAGGACGATCTTTTCGCCATCGACCGGGACGCCAAAGTCCTTGAAGCTGGCACTCACCTTATCGAATAGGTCGCCTTGATACCCGTAATAGGTATCACCGCCAATGCCTTTGGATCGTCCCGACCGGATGGTCTCGTAGCGGGCCTTGGATTTTTCGTCGTCCTGTTCAGTCGGGCTCGGAATCATGCCAAACACATCGTAGCCGTGGAAATGACGGCCTCCGTCGAGTTCGGACGCGATGAAGATTGCGGAGCCACCGAGTGCGATACCGTATTCGATGAAATCGCCGGGGACCTTTTCACGCCTCAGCCGCCTGATTGCATCGCGAAGGCTAATAAACTTTGCGTCCGAAAGATACGTCAGACGGGCGCGCTGCACCGAGCGGGCGATGGCCGGCACTCTAAGCCTGTTCGCATTCTTAACGAGGTGTCGGGTGAGTCCTGATAACATCGTACGATGCTAGACAGCAGCCTCGGGATTCGCAAGCACCCCCGGAGAGGCAAAGTGAGCCGCAGCGGTTCGATCGGAGACGGCAGCCATCCGACACGATGTCGGCTCGGGCCGAGCCGGCCGCAACAATTGCTCCGCTGGTGAGCGTCCACGGATGTGCCGGGCTGGGCTGCAATTGGTCTTCTTGGCTGGGACCGTCCTTTTTATGGAAATTGGACTCCGCTAGCGCAACGAGCAGCCCGACAGCCTGGCCCCAGGTTTGTGGGCGGCGTAATTGTCGAGGATGACGTGGACGGCCTTGTCGGGCGGGAGCTCGGCCTCGATGGCGTTGAGGAAGCGGATGAACTCCTGATGGCGGTGGCGCTGCATATTGCGGCCGATGACCGAGCCGGCGAGCACATTGAGTGCGGCAAACAGGGTGGTGGTGCCGTTGCGCTTACAGTCAATGCGTCATCGTACCGGCTCGTCCCGGTTTCAGCGGCAGCCCCGGCTGGGTTCGGTCGAGCGCCTGGATCTGGCTCTTCTCGTCAACCGATAGCACGACGGCATGGGCCGGCGGCGAGACGTGGAGCCCGACGACATCGTGCAGTTTCTCGGCGAAGGCCTTGTCGTTCGACAGTTTGAAGCTGCGCCAGCGGTGCGGCGCAAGGCGATGATCGTGCCAGATCTTCACGACCGACGACGCGGCGATACCCGCCGCCTTGGCCATGGCGCGGACGGTCCAGTGTCGCTTCCCGCTTCGGCGGCTCCACGTCAACGTCACGACCTTGTCGACTAGACGTTTGTCCAGCGGCGCGATCCCGGGGGGCCCGGTCTTGCCGCGCAGGAGGCCTTCGACGCCTCTGTCATGAAGCGCTCCTGCCACCGCCAGACGCAGGTCTTCGACTTTCCGGTCGCCGCCATGATCGCCACGGTTCCCAAGCCATCCCCGCTCAGGAGGATGATCTTCGCGCGCCAAACATGCTTCTGAGGCGAACTCCGCGCGGCGGTGATGGCCTCAAGCCGCTTCTTGTCAAAGGTTGTGACGTCGATCTTGATACCCGTGCGCATTCACAAGCTTCGCACGACCAGCGCAAAGGGGAATCCAAAACCGAACTCCTCCGTATCGATCAATCCACTGGCAAACAATGCCAGAGCTGCTCCGTCACGGCGAGTTGCGGCCCAAGCTCCGCAGGCGGCGGGCTCGCTGCTGTCTCGTCTGAAAGACGAAGATAGAGGCGAGGTACGAAGACGCATCCACCACTTGCTGTTTCAGCAGAAACCCTCAACTTTCAACCAAGAGTGGTCCTCGGGATCGCCGGCGCGACTGGATCGGCTGAGCGGGTGCTCCGATGGAGTTTCCGGGCGTAAACGTCGGCCCGGAATGGGCGCCCAGCTTTGAATCCGGTGCTTGAACAAAGATAGAGCGGCGGACCGGCTCGAAGGGCCGCCGTTCCGGGTCGTTCAGATCACAAGGAACGAACCTGCTGCAAGCGACAGACCTGGAGAGAGAGTGGCGAACTGTATTTGAGCTGCGCCACCGATCCCGTCGCTGTCGAAAGAGAGCGCCCCGGTTGAGCTGTTGTAGATGATATGGTCGGAGCTGTCATGCGCAGCCGTGCCAGCAAAGAAAGCATCGGATGAAAGGCCGCCCAACTTAAGGCCGGCAAAAACGGCGTCGTCGAGCTGGATCTTGTCCTGGAGCTTGTTGAAGTCGGTGACCTTGTCGATATTGCCGGCTCCAAGAGCGCTGTTGAACACAAATGCATCATTGCCTCCGTTACCGGTCAAGATGTCGGCACCGCCGCCACCATTGATGATGTTCGCGCCGGCATTGCCCTGGATGGTCTGGGCGAACTCGTTGCCGGTTAGGTTGATTGCCGTGGTGGCGGAGGGATACCTTGTGGCGAGAAGCTCGACCTCCGAGCCGGCCGCAAGCGCATAGCTCACCGTGGTGGCTATGTTGTCGCGACCGCCGCCTACCGCCTCGATCACTCTGTCGCCGACATTGTCGACATAGTAGCCGTCGTTGCCGCTATAGCCGACCATCGTGTCGGCACCACCGAGGCCATTGAAGACATTGCTACCGGCATTGCCTTGGATGGTCTGGGCGAACTCGTTGCCGTTGAGGTGGATCGGCGCCGTGCCGGACGGGTTGCTGGTGGCGAGAAGCTCGATCTGCGAGCCGGCGGTAAGCGCATGGCTCACTGAAGTGATCACCTTGTCGGTGCCGCCGCCTACCGCCTCGATCGCTTTGTCGCCAGCATTGTCGACATAATAGGTGTCGTTGCCGCCATAACCGATCATGGTGTCCGCGCCGCGTCCGCCGTTGATGACATTGGCGCCGGCATTGCCCTGGATGGTCTGGGCGAACTCGTTGCCCGTCAGATTGATCGCCGTCGTGCCGGACGGGTTCGTGGTGGCGAGGAGCTCAATCTGCGAGCCGGCCGAAAGGACATAGCTCACCGAGGCGAGCACCTTGTCGGAGCCGCCGCCGGCGGCCTCGACCACTTTGTCGGCAGCATTGTCGACATAATAGGTGTCGTTGCCGCCATAGCCGGTCATGGTGTCGGCGCCGCCGAGGCCGTTGATGACGTTCGCGCCGGCATTGCCCTGGATGGTCTGGGCGAACTCATTGCCGGTGAGGTTGATTGCCGCCGTGCCTGATGCATTGTTGGTGGCGAGAAGCTCGATCTCGGAGCCGGCCGCAAGCGCATGACTTACGGAGGCGAATGCTTTGTCGGTACCGCCGCCCGCTGCCTCAATCTCCTTGTCGCGGATGTTATCGACATAATAGGTGTCATTGCCGCCATAGCCGATCATTGTGTGGCCGCCGGCCCCGTGAAACACATCGTCGCCGCTGGTGCCATACAGGGTGTCGCTTGTGTCGACGGGAGGCGGAGTGGTCCCCGTCGTTGCAAGGTTGTGTTCCCGGAAAACGGCCTGCAGTTCCGAAGAGCTCTCCAACGCTGTGTCGCCTCGCTGCGAACCCCAGGCGTATGCGTAGTCGAAGGCGGGTGACGGAACCAGCTTGGCCCAGTGCTCCATCATGGTCTGCATCTGGGCGGCGGTGGGCACCACATATTTGCCACCCATGTCGGTGTTATACTCGCCACCTCCAAACGCCTGGTAGCCCGGAACGATCTGGCTCGTCGGGATGCCCGATGCCTGAGCGGCGGCGACGAATTTATCGATCATGTTGTAGTCGACCGGGCCATCCGTGCGGACGGGATAGACATCTATGCCGTAGTAATCGATACCCGTATTGGCGGGATTGTACGTGCCCCTAAAATCCGGATTCGCCGACGTCCCCAGGCTCATCATTGTGATGTAGGTCTTGGCGCCTGGGAAATGCTCATGGATCCAATCGGATTCGGCCTTCAGATTCGCTGCGGAGGCGTAGGTACCCCATTGGCCGGTGGGATCCGGCTCGTCAACCAGGAAGAACCCAAATACGTTCGGATTGCCGAGGAAAGGAGTAACCTTGTCGATAAAGGATTGGGTTACGCCGTTGGCCTCGTCGAGGTAGACCAAGCCTTTCATGCCCTCTGGCAGCTCGTTGACTTGGTCAACATATTGCACGCTAGCCAGATTGAATCCGGCTTTTGCAATGTCCGTGCCGGATCCGCCCGACGTGTAATGGAGAGTCGCCATCCATAATCCCTCATTTTGATTCGATAGCGCCCCGCGAATGTCTGCCTACTAGAAGGTGTATATTAGCGCCAAATCACATACCTGCACGCCCTGATAGAATGGTTGATCGGTGGCCGGATTGTCACATTGCGTCGAAAAATATATTTCCGGATAGTCGGCCTTGTGGGATAAAAAACGAATTTGATTGCAGAGATGCTCACGTTGTTTCTGAGGGATGTTTGTCGATATTTTGATGACATCTTATCTATCGCCGATAATACACAATTATACTCAATAGTTTATTTAACAAACAATTTAAATTTTTATTAAAATTACTTTACGACTATGAATATTATCAATGAAGACGTGTTGGAGGTGCTGACACTCTTCAGAAAAACGAAAAAATCTGATGTTTTGGATTATAAAAGTCTAAACTATAAGATCGAACGCCAAGCCGGGGTAGAAAAACTGCTTTTCTCCACAAGATGCATTTGACTGCCGGCCAATTGAGCCGACATTAACTAAGATGCCAGCCGGATCGCGCTCTCTGCCGGAGACACCAATTTGTTGTGGACAGATACCGCAGATCCCAGTCCGCGACCAAGGTGTCTGCAACTGAGATTACGACTCGGGGGATCGTCAGAATTGGAGAACTGGCTGGGGCGCCAGGATTCGAACCTGGGAATGTCGGTACCAAAAACCGATGCCTTACCACTTGGCGACGCCCCAACAGCCGGAGCGTGCCCGCTGTGCGCGCGGCCTTATAGGACGAGCCGGGAGAAAGCTCAATGCCGACATATCGACTATGCGCGACCGATTCACCAGTTTTGCAATCGTCACTTTGACGGACCTATTCACCCCAGACAGCCATTTCATTGCCGGCCGGATCGACGAAATGGAACCGCCTGCCGCCGGGGAATGAAAAGATCGGCTTGACGACGGTGCCGCCGGCATTCTCGACGGCGCTTAATGTTTCCTCCAGCCTTTCGGAATAGAGCACGGGCAGCGGCTTGGCCGGCGCATCTTGGCCATCCGCCTGAAAACCGCCGTCCAGCCCTTCGGCAAAAGCTGAATAGGTCGGCCGTAATCGGTGAACGACCATGAGAAGGCCGCGCTGTAGAAAGCCTTCAAGCTGTCCAGCGTTCCGCCTGTCGCTGGCATTTCCAGATAATCGAGCTTGCCGGTCATTCTCGTCGTTCTGCCATTTGTTCTCCTTATGTTCTACAACAAAGCCTTCCAAAAAGCAAGTCTTTTCGACGCCGCTTTTCATTAATCGATTGTAGAGGCCGGCCGGCTTGGTCGATGCCTTGCCTTTCGCACTGCAGCATCATATCGCTCGATTTGCCAGTATTTCCAATCTCCTGCAACCGGGGAGCAAGCATGACCAAGTGGGTCTACATTTTTGGCGACGGCGCCGCGGAAGGCCGTGCCGGCGACCGCAATCTGCTCGGCGGCAAGGGCGCCAACCTGGCCGAAATGTGCAGCCTGGGCCTGCCGGTGCCGCCGGGCTTCACCATCACCTCCGAAGTCTGCAACGCCTATTACGCCAACGGCCACACGTACCCGGCTTCGCTCGAAGCGGACGTTGCGGTCGCGCTCGAACATGTCGGTCGGCTGACCGGGCGCCGTTTCGGCGATCCCTCGAAACTGCTTTTGGTGTCGGTTCGCTCAGGTGCGCGCGCCTCGATGCCAGGCATGATGGACACCGTGCTCAATCTCGGCCTGAATGACGAGACGGTCGAAGCCTTGGCCGCCGATTCAGGCGATCCGCGCTTTGCCTATGACAGCTACCGCCGTTTCATCCAGATGTATTCCGATGTCGTCATGGGCCTCGACCATGAGGTGTTCGAGGAAATCCTCGAAGACCAGAAGGGCGGGCTTGGCCATGAGCTCGACACCGAGCTGACAGCCGTCGAATGGCAAGGCGTGATTGCGCTCTATAAGGCGAAGGTCGAGGAGGAGCTCGGCAAGCCGTTTCCGCAGGATCCGCACGAGCAGCTTTGGGGCGCCATCGGCGCGGTGTTTTCCAGCTGGATGAACAACCGCGCGATCACCTATCGGCGCCTGCACGACATTCCCGAAAGCTGGGGCACTGCGGTCAATGTCCAGGCCATGGTCTTCGGCAATATGGGCGATACCTCGGCCACCGGCGTTGCCTTCACGCGCAATCCGTCGACCGGCGAAAAGCAGCTCTATGGCGAGTTCCTGGTCAATGCGCAGGGCGAGGATGTCGTTGCCGGCATCCGCACGCCGCAAAACATCACCGAGGCGGCGCGCATTGCGGCCGGCTCCGACAAGCCGTCGCTGCAGAAACTGATGCCGGACGCCTTCCAGGCTTTCGTCAGTATCTCCGACCGCCTGGAAAAGCACTACCGCGACATGCAGGATCTCGAATTCACCATCGAGCGCGGCAAATTATGGATGCTGCAGACCAGGTCCGGCAAGCGCACCGCCAAAGCGGCGCTGAAGATTGCCGTCGACATGGCCAGGGATGGACTGATTTCGAAGGAGGAGGCCGTCGCCCGCATTGATCCGGCCTCGCTCGATCAGTTGCTGCATCCGACGATTGATCCGAAGGCGGCGCGCGACATCATAGGCGTCGGCCTGCCGGCTTCGCCGGGTGCTGCCACCGGCGAGGTCGTCTTTTCCTCCAATGACGCCGAGGAGGCCAAGGCGCAAGGCCGCAAGGCGATCCTGGTGCGCATCGAGACCAGCCCCGAGGACATTCACGGCATGCATGCGGCCGAAGGCATCCTGACAACGCGCGGCGGCATGACCAGCCACGCCGCCGTGGTGGCGCGCGGCATGGGCAAGCCTTGCGTTTCGGGCGCGGGCTCGCTGCGCGTCGACTACAAGGCCGGCACGCTGATGGCGATGGGCGCGACCTTCCGCAAGGGCGACATCATCACCATCGACGGCTCCAACGGCCAGGTGCTGAAGGGCGCCGTGCCGATGCTGCAGCCCGAACTCTCAGGCGATTTCGCCGCCATCATGGAATGGGCCGACGGCGCGCGCCGCATGAAGGTGCGCACCAATGCCGAGACGCCGGTCGATGCGCGCATGGCGCGCTCCTTCGGCGCCGAAGGCATCGGGCTTTGCCGCACCGAGCACATGTTCTTCGACGGCGATCGCATCATTGCCATGCGCGAGATGATCCTCGCCGATACGGAAAAGGACCGGCGAACGGCGCTGGCCAAGCTGTTGCCGATGCAGCGCTCGGATTTCCTCGAACTGTTCGAGATCATGGCGGGGCTGCCGGTGACGATCCGACTGCTCGATCCGCCGCTGCACGAATTCCTGCCAAAATCCGAAGAGGAGGTGGCCGAGGTGGCCGCTGCCATGAACGTGTCCCCGGACAAGCTCCGGCGCCGCACCGAGGCGCTGCACGAGTTCAATCCGATGCTCGGCCATCGCGGTTGCCGGCTTGCCGTCTCCTATCCCGAGATCGCCGAGATGCAGGCGCGCGCCATTTTCGAGGCGGCCATCGAGGTCGGCAGGAAGGCCGGCGCGCTGGTGGTGCCGGAGATCATGGTGCCGCTGGTCGGGCTGGTGAAGGAACTCGACTTCGTCAAGGCTCGCATCGACGCCGTCGCCAAAAGCGTGATGCAGGAGACCGGCGTCAGGATCGATTATCTGACAGGCACGATGATCGAACTGCCGCGCGCCGCGATCCGCGCCCACGTCATCGCCGAGGCGGCCGAATTCTTCTCCTTCGGCACCAACGATCTGACCCAGACTACGTTTGGCATCTCGCGCGACGATGCGGCTTCGTTTCTCGAGACTTACCGGAAAAAAGGCATCATCGAGCAGGATCCGTTCGTGTCGCTTGACATAGACGGCGTCGGCGAGCTGGTGCGGATGGCGGCAGAGAAGGGCAGGGCGACGCGGCCCGACATCAAGCTCGGCATTTGCGGCGAACATGGCGGCGACCCGGCGTCGATCCATTTCTGCGAGAAGGTCGGCCTCGACTATGTCTCGTGCTCACCCTACCGCGTGCCAATCGCCAGGCTGGCTGCTGCGCAAGCAGCAGTGCAGGCTGCAAAAAAGCCGGCGCGTGAATAGACCAAACCGAAGATGTCGGACAGAGACGCTGACAAACCATCGATCCTAGAAATGTCCGCCGCCTGACATCGGAACATGGCACGCGCCGCGAGCGTGGCGGTCTATTTGCAGCACTGGCTAATGGATTCTTCCGCGCACCAAGGAAGGTTGATGTTTTCGGCCCGCCGTGTGAAATGGCCGCGGGATGGTGAGCATGTCTGATGATGAACAAACCGCTGCGGCGCGCTGGACGGTGAAGTCAGAGCTCCGCGCCGTCGGGCGCGACAAGCCGCTGCTGCTGGTACTGGCGGCGATCCTGTGCCTCTATTGTGCGTTTATCGCCGGACCGATCGTCTATGCGGTGCTGGCCATCAACGGCATTGCGGATTTCTTCAAATGAAGCCGGTTCCGGCGATGTCGCTCCGGTCCCGGTACCTGCGTCCACCGCGCCCGAAATTGCTCGACCTGGATGAAATTGCTTAGCCGGGATGAAACCGTTCCCGTCTATCGTTCGTACCTTGGGGGTAGGGGGAGGACACGTGACGATAAGAATCAGGCTTCCGGGCGGGACTTTGAAGATCAAGAAAAGGGACGAGCTGCGGCGGCGCGAGCAGAAGCGCGAGGTGCCGGTTTGGCAGGTCGGCAATTACTTCCTCATCTGGTGGCCGAGCGGGATGTCCGATCGCCCATCCTCGCCCAACAAATCCTCGCCCAGGAAATAGCCCGCGCACCGGACGATCCCGGCTGGGCATGACCCTCGGTGAAGGGATCACCACCTGCGCGCCTAACCTCCGAAGACCGCTCGCCAAGTCCCAGAAAAAGTCGGCGGGCGGGCGTTGACTCTTCCGCCACGGAAGGTCTTTGATGCTGCAATGCACAATTTGGGGCGGCGGAAGCGATGGCAGTACGTATCAGAATGCCGGGCGGCACACTGAAAGTGAAAGTGTACCGCGAATTGCGCGACCGCGAGCGCGCCCGCCGCATACCCGTCGTCAAGATCGGCCGGCTTTATTTCACCTGGTGGTCGAACCGCCAGCGCCTGATTGACGATCACTCGCCAGGATGAAGCTCCTTCGTCCGGGCATGCGCCTGCCCGCCCGGCACCGCGAAGCCTCCGCCGGCCAGCTCGCAAAATAAGTTGATGATGCTGCTGTTGACTCTTCCGTTACGGAAGGTCTCTACTTACCGCATTGCACACAATTGCTGCGTTGCACAACGGGAGTTGGACCGATGGCGGTGCGTATCAGGTTGCCGGGCGGCACTCTGAAGATGAAGACCTATCGTGAGTTGCGAGCCCGGGAACGCGACCGCCGCGTGCCTGTGATGAAGATGGGCTCGCTGTATTTTGTCTGGTGGTCGAAAAGCCAGGAACCTCAGCAGAAGCCGCGGGACAACCTCCGGTGAATCCACCTCGTTCTGACCATGATCAGTGTTTGGGCGGAAGTCAGAGTTCGAGCAAGGCCTGTCGTGAAGCCACGCACGAGCGATTTTTAACTGTGTCGCCAAAGAACAGTGCCGCTGGTTGAGCGCGAACAGGTCAAGCAGTTTGTGGCGCACTGCGTAAGCTCTTTCACCGATCAAGGAGATGGAGCACGCACTATAACCTGGTTCCGTGATGCCAGTCTTGGATCGCCGCCTCGACTTAATCTGGTCGATCTGGAACCGATAGATGCCCCGCGCAAGCGGCGCTGCAGGCTACAAAGAACGGCCGCAGATAAGAGTTGCAGTCCGCCAGCATCTGACCTTACCGATTTGTTACCAAATTCACGCGAACGTGCGCGTGACGGCTCCAAATCCCGACATCGTTTCTGCCCAGTTTCCGGCTCCCGAAGCCGCCCCGGTGCCAGAAACAGATGTTGCAGACCCGCCCACGCACGTCGGCTTGTTTTTCATCCTCCAGACGAATTCATCGGCGATCTTGTCCTCGCCTCCGCGCTCGCCAGTAACCTGCGCCTCCAATATCCAAGGGCCAGGATCGTGTTCCTTTGCGAGGCGGACTTTTGCCGGTACCTGATGGCTCATGGCATCGCCTCGGACGTGGTGGCGTTCCATCGTGCACGGATGCGTGGCACCCCTGTGCAGCGTGGTCGCGAGCTTTACGCGATGGTGCGCGCTCTGCGCCGGTTCCGATTGACCTGACCATCGACCTAGCCGATTCCAAAACCTCACGCATCATCGTCAGGCTCGTCAACGCCAAGACCCGCGTCGGATATGATCCTCCAGAAAAACCATTGCGCTGGCTGGAACGCCAGCCCGCCAACATCCTGGCCAAACCGTTTGGCTTTGGTGGCCAGCATTATCTCTATCGCTATCTTTCGCCGCTTGAGGCGCTTGGCGTGGAGTTACGTGCGCCGGTCCCAAAGATTGAGCCGCTGCCGCTGGAGACCGCCAAGGCATTGGCGCTTCTCGATCGGCATCATCTCCGGCGCAACGCTTTCATAGCCGTTCATGCGGGAGCGAGCTTCCGGGGGCGGCAATGGCAACCGGAACGTTTTGCGCTGGCGATCGACGAGCTCTCGCGACAGACCGGCTTGGACTTCCTGCTTGTCGGCGGCCCCGGTGAGCGGGCATCTGCCGAGCGCATCGTCGCCAAGGCCGCTTCGCCGGTCGTCAACGTAGTCGGGGCGCTGTCGCTGGCAACTCTGCTGGCGGTCCTTGGCCAGGCACGGCTGTTTCTGGGGAACGAGAGTGGCCCGATGCACATGGCCGCCGCCGCGGGAACGCCGGTTGTCGGCCTCTTCGGGCTGACCGACCCCGCCGTCTGGGGTCCTGTCGGCGTGGCCAGTGTTACGCTGCGGCCCTCCATGCCTTGCGAATGCATAGCCAGGGACCTGTGCCGCCGCCCCGATCCGAGCAAGACTTGCTGCGTCTGGCGACTTGAGGTCAAAGCGGTGGTCGACGCGGTGCGCGCGATCCTTTCACGTACGGTTAAGGACGTGGAGCACGCATTGTGATCTCGGCTTGCCAAAGGTCAGGCCGGCGGTCAAATTGCCGCTGCCGACGCTTTTGCAGGGGCATCGTCCCGATTTCCGCCTTGATGCCGGTCTTGGGGTCGCCGCTTCAACTTTGATCCGGCCGGCCTGGAAATAATCGATGCGCCCGTTCCAAAAGTATTTTTGCGCCATTGCGATATCGCTGTGGGCTGTCTCCCCTGGCCACGCCCAGTTGCTCGTCGCACCGACGCTGCACATCAGGGCCGAGGCGGGCAGCGGCCGCGTCGCGCTGACGCTCGATGCGTGCGGCGGAAGGACCGACGCACGGATTCTCTCGGCGCTGGTGGAAAACAAGATTCCTGCCACCATTTTCGTCACCGGCATCTGGCTGAAGCACAACGCCGCCGCCGTCGAGATCATGCGGGCGCATCCCGAACTGTTTGAATTGGAAAACCATGGCGGCCGCCACATCCCGGCCGTCGACACGCCGCAAAAGATCTACGGTATCCGCAGTGCCGGCAGCCCGGAGGCCGTGCTGGCCGAGGTCGAATCGGGTGCTGCCGCTCTTGCCGTGACCGGCGAACCGGCCCCGAAATGGTTTCGCGGCGCAACCGCCGAATACAGCCCGTCGGCAATCGCAATGATACGCAAGCTTGGTTTCAAGATCGCCGGATTCTCTGTCAACGGCGACGGCGGCTCATTGCTCGGCGCAAAAGAGACCGCCCGGCGCATTGCCGCGGCAGAGGACGGCGACGTCATCATCGCTCACATCAACCAGCCGACCCATGCCGCCGGCGAAGGCGTTGTGCAGGGACTTCTGGCGCTGAAGGCCAAGGGCCTCACCTTCGTGCGGCTCGACGATGCCGACGGCGTCGGCGATGAAGGCACCACCGACTGATCAGTCGGGCGTGGCCTCGATGGTCACCTTGTTTGGATAGAACGCACCATGATCGCGGATATCGGCCATCTCGTCGAAAGGCCGCTCATAGGCCCACATCGCATCCTTGCCTGCATCGCCGGCGGGCAGCACGCTCCAATAACTGGCGTCGCCCTTGTAGGGGCAATGGGTCGAGTGTTCGGTCTTGCCAAGCTGTTTGAAGTCGATGTCGCCGAACGGAATGTAGAAAACCGGGGGATACGGCGATTCGGTCAGCACTTTTACCTTGCTGGACGAAGCGATGACGACATCGCCGGCGCGCACCGTCACGGTGCCTTTGTAAGGCTCGATGGTGATGACCTTGCCCGGATTGCGCTGAAAGCCGGGTGATGGATTTGCGATTTGGTCCATGTCGGATCTCCTTGCCTCAACCCCAAGATGTGTCTGGCAGGCGCGTTGCGCAAGACCTTCCAGCCACCGGCGGGCGTCGCCCGCCGGTGGCAGTCTTGCGCTTTCCTCCGGTATCCCGCCTAAAATCAGGCGGCGGCCTGGAATGCGTCCATCAACCCGGCATAGGCGGCGGCAATGCCGGCTACCGGATTGGTGCTTTTCGAGGTGGTCTCGACCTTCAGGGCACCACCGCTGGTCGGCAAGGTGAGCAGCAGGAACTGGCGATTGCCGCCGTCGCCGACGCAGGCGGCAGCGACGTGCTGGCCTTCGCCCTCGTTCTCGACGCACATCTTGAACAAGAGCGTGCCGCCGACCGCTTCAAGGGCGCCACCAACGACCTCAACGAATTCATCTTCGGAAACGGTTTTGGCGTCGGGCACCAGATCGGCCTGCGCGACATCGGCTGCCACCAGATCAGCCAGACTTTCGGCAAGCGTATTTTCGAGGGCTTTGTCGTCGAGCTGCGCGTCCATGCGAACCTCTTTCATTCGCCAATCGCGCCCCGCCGTTAATCAACGTTAACGCCGAGCATGGCCGGATTGTGGCGAATTCGGCCTCATTTGGCTCCATGCACCGCCCCAGCCCGGTCCTGACTGGACAATCCGCCGGTTCGCTCCACAATGGCGAAAAAAATATCGGGAGGAACAAGATGCTCGGGCTGATGCAGGAATGGCCGCTGCTTTGCCACAAGCTGATCGACAACGCCGAGCGGCAGCACGGCAACCGCGAGATCGTGTCGCGTTCGATCGAAGGGCCAATCGTGCGCAGCACATATGCCGAAATCCATGATCGTGCCCTGAAGGTTGCCGAGCGGCTCGAGCGTGACGGTTTCGGGCTTGGCGACCGCATCGCGACCCTAGCCTGGAACACCACGCGCCACATCGAGGCCTGGTACGGCATCATGGGTGTCGGCGCCATCTATCACACGCTCAACCCGCGGCTCTTTCCCGAACAGATCACCTGGATCATGAACAATGCCGCGGACAAGGCGATCTTCGTCGACCTGACCTTCCTGCCGCTGCTCGAAAGGATCGCCGGCGCGGTCAAGTCGCTGAAGCAGGTTGTCGTGCTGACCGACACGGCGCATATGCCGGAGACTGCGCTGTCCAATGTCGTTGCCTACGAAGAATGGCTTGCTCAAGCCGACGGCAACTTCGCCTGGAAGACATTCGATGAAAACACCGCCGCCGGCATGTGCTACACCTCGGGCACGACAGGCGACCCGAAAGGCGTCCTCTACAGCCATCGTTCGAACGTGCTGCACGCCATGATCGCCGCGATGCCCGACGCCATGGGCATGTCGTCGCGCGATACCATATTGCCGGTCGTACCGATGTTTCACGCCAACGCCTGGGGCCTTGCCCAGAGCGCGCCGATGGTCGGCGCCAAACTGGTCATGCCCGGCTGCAAGATGGATGGCGCTTCGCTCTACGAGCTGCTCGACACCGAGCACGTGACCTTCAGCGCCGCCGTGCCGACGGTGTGGATGATGCTCCTCCAGCATCTGGAAGAGACCGGCAAGAAACTACCCCATCTGCAGAAAGTCGTCATCGGCGGCTCGTCCTGTCCTCGCGCGCTCACGACGAAGTTCCAGGACAGTTACGATGTCCAGGTCGTCCACGCCTGGGGCATGACCGAGATGTCGCCGCTCGGCACGCTGTGCACCCTGAAGCCGGACTACGCCGGGCTGAAGGGCGAGGCTCGCCTCGGCGTCCAGCAGAAACAAGGCTTTACACCGTTCGGCATCGAAATGAAGGTGACGGACGACGCCGGCAACGAACTGCCATGGGACGGCAAGACCTTCGGCCGGCTCAAGGTCCGCGGGCCGGCTGTCGCGCGCGCCTATTATGGCGGCATCGGATCCGAACAGTTCGATCAAGACGGCTGGTTCGATACCGGTGACGTCGCGCACATCGACCCCGGAGGCTATATGCAGATTACCGACCGCGCCAAGGACGTGATCAAGTCGGGCGGCGAATGGATCTCGACCATCGAACTCGAGAACCTCGCGGTCGGCCATCCCGACGTCGCGGAAGCCGCCGCTATCGGCATTCCGCATTCGAAATGGGGCGAGCGGCCTTTGCTGGTGGTCGTGCGCAAGCCGGGCAGGGAGCCGACCAAGACGGATATTCTCGCTTTCATGGACGGCAAGGTGGCGAAGTGGTGGATGCCGGACGACGTCGCCTTTGTCGGCGAAATCCCACACACCGCTGCCGGCAAGATCCAGAAGATCACCTTGCGCCAGCAGTTCCGGGACTATCACCTGCCGACGGATTGACCGGAGATGCGGCGTCTTTGCGCCTTCAAGCGGCCGCTGAAAGGCACTATGCCTGTGTTCGGGTTGGGGCAGGGCGGAAAACAATGACGGAAATTCCCGAGCGAAAAACGTCGAGGGCTGCCGGTTGGTCGCGACGCGCCGGCGCGTTTTCGGCGATCCTGCTGCTGACCGCTCTCATCGGCCACCGCTATGACCTCGTCGAGACCCAAGCTTTCCTATGGGTGCTCGGCATCGTCGCGTTGCTGGCAGCGTTTGCGCTTCTGTTTGCCGGATTTGCCTTTGCGCGATTGTGGAACTTCGGTGATCGCGGCGGCCAAGACCTGACCGCCGGCGCCTTGCTGGCGCTTCTGGTGCTCATCCCTTACGCTGTCGCGGCCTATTGGGCGGCGACCTATCCGCCGCTGCGCGACATCTCGACGGATTTCGACGACCCGCCGGCGCTCGATTTTTCTACCCGGACAAAGGATATGAACGAGCTTTTGCCGCCGACACCCGGCGAGCAGCGCCTGCAAATCGAAGCTTATCCGCTTGTTACCGGGCGCAGCTACACCTTGCCTTTCGATCGCGTTCTGGAGGCGGTCAAAACCGTACTCGATCGGCGCGGCTGGCAGCTCACGGCGCCGTTTCCAGACGCAGCAGGGCAAAGCGACGTGACGGTCGATGCGCTGGCAAAGAGCTTCCTGCTTGGCCTTCCCGCCGATGTCGCCATCCGCGTGAGCGACGACGGCGATGCGGTCATCGTCGATATGCGCTCGGCCTCGCGTTACGGCCGCTACGACCTTGGCGACAATGCAGCGCGCATCACCGATTTCCTTGCCGAACTCGACCAGGAAGTCGCCGGCCAGGTGGGCGTGGCGCCGGCGGAATGATATCCGAAGTGTGCTGCGTTGCCGGCGAATAGATGCCGTCGATAGCCGGCGCGCCATCGGTGTGGACCAAGCCGCGCGCCACCAGGTCTTCCAGGTGGGCAAGCACCGACAGGCCGGCCGCGCCATGCAGGCGCGGGTCGGTGTCTCGATAGATCGCCTCCACCATGTCCTTGATCGTCCCGTCGCCGCTGTTGATCCGCTGCAGAATTGCCCGTTCGCGCATTTTGCGATGCGTTTTCAATCCGCGCATGAAGTTGCGCGGCTCGGTCACCGGCCCGCCATGACCGGGCAGCAGCAGCCGGTCATCGCGTTCGATCAGTCGGTCGAGCGAAGTCATGTAGTCGGCCATCGCGCCATCCGGCGGCGCGACGATCGTGGTTGCCCACGCCATGACGTGATCGGCCGAGAAAAGGATGCCGGTTCCCTCCAGCGCGAAGGCCGCGTGATTGGCGGTATGGCCGGGCGTCAGCACCGTCCGGATCGCCCAGCCGTCGCCGTCGATCACCATATCGTCCGGCAGCGCGATATCAGGAACAAAGTCGGTGTCGGCGCTGGCATCGAGCGGATTGACCTCGCCGGTGCGCAACGGCCGCGCCGGGCGATGCCGGCCCTCCGCCAGAACCACCGCACCGGTATGCTGCTTCAACCGCGCCGCCAGCGGCGAATGGTCGCGATGCGTGTGGCTGATGAAGATATGGCTGACCGGCCTGGTCCCGATCGCTTCGAGCAGTGTTCGAAGATGTGCCTCGTCATACGGGCCGGGATCAATCACCGCCAGCGTCTCGCGCCCGACGATATAGCTGTTGGTTCCGTGAAAGGTGAACGGGCTGGGGTTCTTGGCGGTGATCCGAAGTACGTCGGGCGCAATGGTCACACCTTTGCCGTAGGCCGGATCGAAGCGTGTATCGAATTTCAGCGCCATGTGAACGTCGCGACCTTTTTTGGGGGGAGGGCAAAACCGATTGCCGCATAGCACGGAAGCCAATATAGGAAAACGCAAGGCCGCGTTCGGCGGCAATCCGGAACGGGGAAGACCATGGCAATTGCAACGACGATGCGTCCGCTCATTTCTCTCGCTTTGCCTGAAAAGGGCGTGGCCCGCTTGGCGGGACAGCTTTTGCTGGCGATCGCCGGAACGCTGCTGCTGATCTTGTCTGCCAACACCAAGGTCATGCTCGGACCGGTCGATATCTCGATGCAGACGCTCGCCGTCTTCCTGATCGCCGCCTCCTTTGGCATGCGCCTAGGCGTCGCCACGCTGCTTCTCTACATGGCTGAGGGCGCATTGGGCCTTCCGGTCTTCCAGAGCACGCCCGAAAAGGGCATCGGTATCGCTTACATGCTCGGTTCGACCGGCGGTTATCTAGCCGGCTTCGTCGTGATGGCGGCGATCGTCGGCTGGGCTGCCGACCGTGGCTGGGATCGCCATCCTATCAAGCTCTTCAATGCCATGCTGGTGGCCGAGATCGTCATGATGACAATGGGCTTTGCCTGGCTGGCGCTGTTGATCGGCCCGGAAAAATCCTGGCAGTTCGGGGTGGTGCCCTTCATCGTCGGCGATCTGATCAAGGTTGCGCTGGCGGCGAGCCTGGTGCCGGCTGTCTGGTCGCTGCTGAAGCGGTCGTGAAGCCGGTCGAGCGGAACTGACGTCAGAACGGAACTGCACGTTGCATCGCTGTCACCATGTTGTCGCCTGAACCCCATGACTCGGCGAGCCCGTCACACTAGCTTCAAGTCGACGGACTATGTACCAGAACAAACGGGCGATTCGGCACGACCAGCGTAACCAAGCACCTACGTATGGAAATAAATTGCTCGACATAGCATCTTCGCCAGCTGAAAAAGAAAGCGGCCCGATGATTATTTAGGCACGGCTAAACTTCCGGACAATTTGTAGGAAATTCTTAACCCAACCGCCTTGACTCTAGTGGCTTGGTTGCTTGCTGGTATCCACGCACTGTCCTAGCCGTTGACCTTTAGATCATGCCGCAGACCGCCGAAAGAAGACACGTGAGTAGCGTCGAAAAAACAACGAGCAAGGCAACAACCCTGTCGCCTGAGCCGACCGCTGCGCCGGCAACTCGCTGGTACGCGGCCAGCGTCTTTCCCGGAAAGGAGCATGTCGCCGAGCGGCATCTCCGGATCCAGGGATTCCAGCCCTTTGTGCCTCGCTGCGAGAAAACCGTGCGTCATGCCCGGCGGCTCGAAACACGAGTTGCGGCTTATTTCCCCGGTTATATGTTCATCGCCCTTGACGTCGCATTGCAACGTTGGCGCTCGATCAACGGAACATTTGGTGTGCGTTCCCTCGTCATGCAAGGCGACCGGCCTTTGCCGGTCCCCTCGGGTCTGATAGAACGCCTCCTTGGGTTGACCGGCAGGAATGGCCTGCTCGATTTCAGCGGCGGCCTCGCAGCCGGTGCTCCGGTTCGGATCCGTTCCGGCCCGTTCGCGGAAATGATCGGGCGCCTTGACCGGCTCGATCCAGCCGGAAGGGCCCGGGTTCTGGTTGCCATCATGAATGGCGAGATCCCTGTCGACCTTGATGCCAGGGATCTCGTCGCCATCGCATAGTCGTAAGCACCGAGGGTGCGGCGAGGCGATGCAAATTGTTGTAGGATCGGCTCTCGGGTTTTCACCCGGGAGTGCGGTAGCCGTCCTTTGGTAGGGAGTGGGCGCTGTCCGGCGAGATCGCCTCGGCGCTGATTGGGGGTACGCGATATGCGGATAACAATGATTGGTGCCGGTTATGTGGGGCTCGTTTCGGGCGCCTGCTTCGCCGACTTTGGCCATCAGGTCTGCTGCGTCGATCGTGATGCGGAAAAGCTTGCCATGCTCAAACTCGGCAAGATACCGATCTATGAGCCAGGGCTCGACGACCTCGTCACCACCAACACCGCGCAAGGCCGCTTGCGTTTCGACGACAATCTGGCCGATGCGGTTTCTCAATCGGATGTCGTCTTCATTGCCGTGGGCACGCCGTCACGGCGCGGCGATGGGCACGCCGATCTGTCCTTCGTCTACGATGCGGCCGCCGAAGTTGGGCGTGCGCTCAGGGGGTTTACGGTCGTGGTGACAAAATCGACCGTCCCTGTCGGTACCGGTGATGAGGTGGAACGGATCATCCGCGAGCAAAATTCCGCCGCCGATTTTGCGGTGGTCTCCAATCCGGAATTTCTTCGCGAAGGATCGGCCATCGAGGATTTTAAGCGGCCCGACCGCATCATTGTCGGGACCGATGCAGAACGGGCGAAAGCCGTCATGGGCGAGATCTACCGCCCGCTCTCGTTGAATGTCGCGCCGATATTCTATACGAGCCGGCGTACGGCTGAGCTTACCAAATATGCCGGCAACGCGTTTCTGGCCATGAAGATCACCTTCATCAACGAAATTGCCGATCTGTGCGAGCGGTTGGGAGCCGATGTGCAGGATGTCGCGCGCGGCATCGGCATGGACAACCGCATCGGCGCAAAGTTCCTTCATGCCGGGCCGGGCTACGGTGGCTCCTGTTTCCCGAAAGATACGCTGGCGCTGGTCAAGACCGCGCAGGACGCGGCAAGCCCGGTGCGGCTGATAGAAACGACGGTCTCGATAAACGACCAGCGCAAACGGGCGATGGCGCGCAAGGTGGTTGAGGCCTGCGGCGGCTCTGTGCGCGGCAAGACTGTCGGTATCCTCGGCCTTACGTTCAAGCCGAACACCGACGATATGCGCGACGCCCCCTCATTGGCTATCATTCAGGCACTCCAGGATGCAGGCGCTTCGATCAAGGCCTATGATCCGGTCGGCATGGAGCAGGCGCGCAAGATGATCGAGGGCATTGAATTCGGGGAAAGCGCCTACGCTGTGGCCGACGGCGCGCACGCGATCGTCATCGTCACCGAGTGGAACGCGTTTCGGTCACTGGATCTGAAGCGGCTTCGTGCAGTCATGGCGACGCCGGTGATGGTCGACCTGCGAAACGTCTATCGCGGCGAGGACGTCGTGAAGGAAGGGATAACCTATTCCAGCGTTGGCCGAGAGCGGCATCTTGTCAGGTGAACGTCCGGCTACCTGGAGTTCGAATTGCCTGGGTTTCGCAGAAAACAACGGAAGCAGCCAGAGCGCACTTGGCAGAAACTTAGACCCGACAGTCCGCAAGAGAGCGTTTTAACTTGAACATAGTCATGATGAATCGGCCGCGACAGCGGCACCTTGTGCACAGGGTCAGGTTTCAACTCCTGGGCGGTTTGGCATTCGCAATGTTGCTCCCTGTTCTTACCAGGATTTTATTTGATTCATCAATTCTATTTTATTCAAACCTACAGATTACAATCGTCGCAGGCGTTGTTGCGCATACAATAGGCTATTTTTCCTTCCGACGTGTAGGTAATTTCCCGGGTATCGCAGCGTCTGGTTACATATTTCCAACATTTGCATTGGCTTATGGGTTTGTTTATCTGGTGATTTTTTTGTTTCGGATTGAATATAGTGGTTTTCAGGCGGTCAGCAGCTTAACGTTGTCAATTCTCTGGTACTTTGTCTTGACCATCGTAAGCCGGCGCCTTGATCCGTACAGTCTTGCCGTGGTTCCAGGCGGCGCCGTTGGTCGTCTGGAGGAGATAGGCGGGGTGAACTGGCATTGGCTTGTCTCCCCTGACATGATCATTGATCGCGTCAACGGCGTCGTTGCCGATCTGCGCGCGGATCTGTCCGACGATTGGGAGCGCTACATTGCCGACCGGGCGCTTGCGGGAGTTCCGGTCTACCATGTCAAGCAAATCACTGAATCGCTGACCGGTCGCGTTGAAATCGAGCATTTATCCGAAAACACGCTGGGTTCAATTAATCCCAACCAGGCCTATATCAAGATCAAGCAGGCGATCGACTGGGTCTGTGCGCTGTTGGCGCTGATCGTGCTGGCGCCCTTCCTGTTGTTGATCGCGCTGTTAATCAGGCTGGAATCTCCCGGACCCGCCATATTTCGCCAGGAGCGCCTCGGTTTCGGCGGAAAGTCATTTACGGTCTACAAGTTCCGGACGATGACCGTCAGTGAACCTGAGGCGGCTAACGTTCGCAGTCTCGCCGTCACCAAGCCGGGTGACAGCAGGGTTACCCGGCTAGGTCGCTTCCTTCGCAGAAGCAGAATTGACGAACTGCCGCAGCTGATAAATATCGTTCGTTCGGAAATGAGCTGGATCGGGCCTCGCCCTGAGGCGACAGTGTTGTCATCCCATTATTCGGTAGCGTTGCCATTCTATCGCTACCGAAATATCGTCCGTCCCGGAATTTCCGGGTGGGCTCAAGTGAATCAAGGATATGTGTCGGAAGACGACGACGAGACAGAGAAGCTGCACTATGATTTCTACTACATCAAGAATTTCTCGCCGTGGCTTGATTTCGTCATCGTGTTGAGAACGTTGAAGACTCTGCTAAGTGGGTTCGGATCTCGATAGAGACCGTGCTGAATTTTGCCTCCATCAAAATTTATCTGTCGAACACAGCGCCAGGACAATGCTTGGCCATCATGTGTTTAAAGCTGCCGAAGGATATGAAATGAGCCGAAAAACCGCGCTAATTACGGGCATCACCGGCCAGGACGGTGCTTATCTCGCCGACCTCCTGCTCGCCAAGGGATATGCAGTCCACGGCATCAAGCGGCGTTCGTCGTCTTTCAATACGGGCCGTATCGATCATCTCTATCAGGACCCTCATGAAACCGGCGTCAATTTTTCGTTGCACTATGGCGACATGACCGATGCGACGAACCTGATCCGCATAATCCAGGAAGTGCAGCCGGACGAGATCTACAATCTCGCGGCGCAATCGCATGTCCAAGTGAGCTTCGAGACCGCGGAATACACGGCGAATGCCGACGCGATCGGCACATTGCGGCTTCTGGAAGCCATCCGGCTGCTTGGCTTGACAAAAAAGACGCGTTTCTATCAAGCATCGACGTCCGAACTCTACGGCAAGGTGCAGGAGATCCCGCAACGGGAGACGACGCCTTTCTATCCCCGCTCACCCTATGCGGCGGCAAAGATCTATGGCTACTGGATCACGGTTAACTACCGCGAAGCCTATGGCATTCACGCTTCCAACGGTATTTTGTTCAATCACGAGAGCCCGATGCGCGGCGAAACATTCGTGACCCGCAAGATCACCCGAGCCGCCGCTGCCATCAGCCTCGGCCTACAGGACAAGCTCTACCTCGGCAATCTCTCGGCCGAGCGCGATTGGGGGCATGCGCGCGACTATGTCGAAGGCATGTGGAGGATCCTCCAGCATGAAACCCCGGACGACTATGTGCTGGCAACCGGCGTCAAGAACTCGGTTCGGAAATTTGTCGAGCTTGCCTTCGCCGAAGTGGGGGTCCGCATTCAGTGGAACGGTTCCGGGGTTGACGAAAAGGGTGTCGACACGAAAACCGGCAGGATATTGGTCGAGGTCGACCCGCGCTATTTCCGGCCGACCGAGGTTGAGCTGCTGCTCGGTGATCCTTCGAAGGCCGAACGGATCCTTGGCTGGAAGGCGACGACGTCGCTTGATTTGATGGTGCGCGAGATGGTTCAATCCGACCTCAAGGTGGTGGCGCGCGAATTCGAGCATCGCCGGCTTGACGAAGAGCACAATCGCAAAGCGGCCCGGTAGTCGCGACGAGTCCCCCGCGAACATGAAGATTTCCGTTCTAACGGTCTGCTGGAATTCGGCGGCAACAATTCGTCACACGCTCGACAGTTTCTTTGCCCAGGATCACCAGGACAAGGAACTGATCGTCGTCGACGGTGCCTCGACCGACGAAACGCTCACGATTGTCCGCTCCTATGCTGGGCAAGGGTTGCAGGTCATCAGCGAGCCCGACCGCGGCATGTATGACGCGTTGAACAAGGGGCTGGCACTTTGTAGGGGTGAGGCGATTGGAGCCCTTAACGCGGACGACGCATTTCACGACGCTTCCGTGCTCGGCAAGATCAGCGAGGCGCTTGCTGAAAGCGATATTGTCCACGGCCACCTCGACTTCGTTGAAAACCATCAAAGCAAGCGAGTGGTCCGCCGCTGGCGAGCAGAGCCAAGACCCAGTGATGGGTTCCGCTCCGGCTGGATGCCTGCCCACCCGACCTTCTATGTCCGCCGCGCCGTTGCCGAACAGAACGGGCCGTTCGATCTGACGCTCAAAGTCTCCTCCGACTACGACTGGATGCTGAGAGCCGTCGAGCTCCATGGATTCAGGATCGCGACAATCGATCAGATCCTCGTCGACATGATGGTCGGAGGCGCCAGCACAAGGAGCTTCCGTTCGCATATCGGGCATAATCTGGAAGCGCTACGTTCCCGACGCCGGTGGCTCGGATCAGGTCCGGTCGATTATGCGCTTATTGCAAAGCCGGCACGGAAGTTGGGACAATTCTTGTCGAAACAACCTCTCAAGTCGAAGGGCTAGAGACCTGGCGGTGGTCGATAGGGGCGGCATTTTATCGGACGCAGTAAAGCGGGACGGTACGCCGTGAACGACAGCAAGCCGTCCAATGCAGATATCGGAAGTGCAGCAGAGCCTCGCCACCAAAGCATGGGTATCATATATGTGAGATCGGGTTCAGGACACAGGCAGTCTTATGTTGACCTGCTGGGACCGGTTTTGGGCCTGTCTCCTGTAATGGGGCCAATGTCACGGGCTCTTAAAAAAAGACTGCTGGCGGCCGATCATCTGTTTTTTGCGACCCTCGATGACGATTTGGTTTCTTTTGTCTCGATAGCTCTTCGGCGGGCGGCTCTCGGAAGGGCGACCGTTGCATTGTTCTTAGGACCGCAGTCCTGCTTCGGAGCCTTCAGCCTCAAGCGGTTTTTCAAGAAAAGCATTTTTGTTGTTCTGAAGCGTGCGCCAAAGGTCACGGTCGCGAGTATCATACCCCTCAGTCTGGCTCCGGAATACGGCAGCGTTGTTGATGTCGGGCTCCATGATCCGCAGTGGTGGGACATGCACGACGGTTACATCCTGAGGCAACCCGGCGATACGCCGGTGGCGACTGAAGTCCACCGCCTGGCTGCTGGTCGGCCAATTGTCTGCTGGCTTGGTGCCGCCTCGGTGCACAAAGGCTTTGCCTTCATGGTCGAAATTCTCGAGGCCAATCCGGATATCGCCCGACGGCTGTGTTTCATAAGCGCTGGGACGGCGAATTCGGAGCAGGCATTGGCTTCACGGTTCAGATCGATAGGGGGAATTCATATTGACCGGCGGCTCACCGATGCCGAGTGGGAAAGCCTGTATGGCGTCGCCGACGCAGTGTGGGCCTGCTACGATCCGAGATACGATCAGGCGTCGGGAGTTTTTGGCCGGGCGCTGCAATTTGGCGTTCCCGCGATCGTGCGCCGTGGCTCCCTGATCGAGACGGCAGCTCGGAAGCTAGACGCTCCGGTCCACGCAATCGATTTTGGCGACTGTGATGCGGCGGCAACTGAGCTAAACAAGATTGCCAAGGCAGACCGGGGAACGGTGGCAGCAAAAGAACGTGAGATCAGGATCGGGTCGTGGCGCAATGATTTCATCTCCTCCACATTGCGCGCCTTGGACGGGTTACGCATACCGACGCCGAATTCTTCGAGGGAGCGGCATGACCAAGCCTGATGTCTTCACTTACAAACCCGGACCGCGTCATTGTGGCTGCCCATAAATGGTGAAGAAAGTATTGTACTTTCATCATGCGACCGCGCTGGGAGGTGCGCCGAAGAGTTTGGCATTGTTGATAAAATCGCTCGATCGCAAAGAATTCTCTCCAATAGTTGCGATGCCGCTTCGCCCAGGTAATTCTGGCGTCCGCCAACTGTTCGAAGATGCTGGGGCAGAGGTAATCGAGGAAAGGGACATTCGTCCTTTCCACGGATCGACAGTCGCGCCCTGCAAGGACGTGAAATCGAGGATACACGCGATTCTGTCCTTTCCACTTCTCGTCAGGTGCGCGAGGAAGCTAGTCCGTGACATACGGCCGGACATTGTTCACCTGAACTCCACCTGTATGGTAGCCGCCGCCAAGGGTGCGCATAGCGCCGACCCCTCAATCCCCGTTATTGCGCATGTCCGTGAACCGATCCTGCACAACTGGTGGGGTAACATTCTTCGCCACTTAAATAAGAAGCACGTCGACTATTTCGTTGCTATCGATATAGCAGGTCTGGATAGCGTCGGCGCTTCCGCTAGCCCGGCATCGGTTGTCTACAATAGTGTCGATAGCAGTCTCTTCCGTACGCCGGACGAAGGCGTTGCTGAGTTGAGGCGGAAATTTGGATGGGGAGATGGCGATGTCATATTCCTCTCACTGTCACGAATTGCGGAGTCGAATGGCATTCTGCCGTTCGTACAGGCGGTCAACTCGCTTGAGACAAACCTTCCCGAATGCGCTCGGTTTGTATTTGCAGGTTTTGGAAAAAACGAAGAAGGCTATGGAAAAGCAGCATTGGAGGCGATAAACGCAAGCCGCCGGTGCAGCGCCATGCCATTCATAGATGACATCGTTCCCGTTCTCACGGCCAGTGACGTCGTCATTGCACCTTTTCTGACAAGTCACAGTGCTCGGTGCATTTTCGAGGGAGCGTCGGCGGGACGCCCGGGCTTGGTGACCCGCTTGCCGAATTTGCTTGAGCTGATCGAAGAAGATAGAACCGGCTTGAGCTTTGAAATGTCCTCTTCCGACGGTCTTCTCGAAGCCATCGAAAAACTCTGCCGGCGCGATACCCGGCTCGCTATGGGGCGGAGCGCACGCCAGTTCGCAATGGCCAGGTTCCACATCGATCAAAACGTCGCGGCAATTCAAATGCTTTATCGCGATCTGTCAGAATCAGGCCGTTGATGTCTCCCTTTAAGTTACTTGATCGAAGTGAGCGCCTGTTCTGGAACGCACTTGCAACGCTTCAGTTTGCGGTGAGGCGCAGGAAGAGGCCTCGTGGCTTGTCCGTGCTCGGGCCAATTGGGCTAGGAGGGGCGGGCGTCCTCGAGATCGGAGATCGCGTAACTATCGTCAGCAAATCCAGGTTCAATCGAGCCGGCATAAATCATCCCACTCAGCTGGTTGTTGGGTCGTCAGGAAAACTCTCCATAGGAGACAATGTTGGGATTTCTGGAGCGTCTATTTTTTGTGTCGAGAACATTGCTATTGGAAATAATGTTCTGGTCGGAGTGAATTGCAATATTTTCGACACCGACTTTCACGCCGTCGACTATCTGGATCGGCGGCAAGGGCGGGGTACTCTTTCCGGGCCAATCGTGATCGAGGACGATGTCTGGCTCTGCGCCAACGTGACCGTTCTGAAAGGGGTGAGAATTGGTGCACGCTCGGTCATTGCGGCAGGGAGCGTCGTCACCTCCGACATCCCGCGGGATTGCCTGGCGGGTGGCGTGCCCTGCAAGGTCATACGGTCCCTGGTACTGGCGCATGCGGGGTCGATTGAATGATGAACTGTTTCGTCAACATCGCCCCGATGGCCGGCAACGTTTGGTGATAACGTCCTGCATGACCATAGTATGTTGTTTCGCTAAAGGGGGCGGGCGAAGCAGATTGCGGCATATGCCACATAGCTACGCGAATGGCCCCGTGGCCAGCCGACAATTGCGCAGTGGACGGTTATTGTGACGAAGGGCCCATCCGATCGTTCTGATACATCGATAGATTCAGCACTGTCTAATGAGCATTTAACGCGGGATCTCGGGAGACGCACGGCATCTGGAGGGATCATAGCCCTCTGCACCCAGGCTTTAATTCTTCTCACACAAATCGGCTACATGGCGCTGATGGCACGTTTGCTCCAGCCCGATGACTTCGGTTTGGTGGCCATGGCAGCATCCGCCACGGCGTTTGTCGGAGTCTTCGCCGACTTGGGTCTGTCGATGGTGACCATCCAGCGCAAGGAGGTTGATCATGACACCATCAGCGCTCTATTTTTCGTCAATCTTGGCGTCGGTTTCGCTCTCATGCCGCTGACATGGCTGATGGCGCCGGTCGCAACCTGGCTCTTTAATGACTCTCGCGTTTTTCACCTTATCCTGGTTCTGGCGATAGCCATCCCGATCACTGCGACAGGTGCGCAGCACAAAGCGCTGTTGGTTCGCAACATGCGTTGGATGTCCTTGCAAAGTGTGAATCTTGGCAGTCTCTTGTGTGGATTTGCTGTCGGTATTGCAATGGCATGGGGCTGGGATTTTAAATACTGGTCCCTCGCTGCGGCGACGCTCACCACGGCTTTGGTTGGCACGGTCGCCCAGTGGATGCTGTCACCTTGGCGTCCGACCAAGGTCGCGAATTGGAAAAATGCAAGATCGGCCATTAATTTTGGAATCCATTACAGTGGATCCCAATTCACAAACTACATCAACCGCCAATCTGACAATGTACTGATCGGCTGGAAATCCGGTCCCGGCGAACTCGGATTCTACACCCGCGCGTATTCTTTGTTCATGTTGCCGATAACGCTCGTCAGTGGACCAATTGGCTCGGTTATCATTCCAATGCTGAGCCGACTCCAAACCCAGCCCGACAAGTGGGCTAGAACCTACCTCAGTGCTATGCGACTTACACTCATGATGAACACGATATTGTGTATCCTCATTACCATCAATGCGGAACAAATTGTAGCGCTCGTTTATGGAGAGAACTGGTCGAAGTCCGGCACTATTTTGATGGTACTTTCGTTGTCCCTCATTACAAGTATTTCCGGTCAGTTTGGCGGCTGGGCGCTCATCTCTGTGGGTCGAGCTCGCGAGCTATTTATTTTTTCTATATTTTCGTCGGCTATTCGCTTTGCGGCCTTCTTATTTGCTGTTCAATGGGGTGCCTCTGGAGTTGCGCTTGCGTGGTCTATCACGTCATGGGTATTTACCCCAGTACTTTGGATTTATGCAACAAGAGATACAAAGCTTAGATTTGCGGACCTTGTGAAGGCGGCGGCGCCCTTCTTCTTTGCTTATGTTGCGGTCGTCGCCTTGTTTCACTTTCCGGGGAATTCGTTCGGCCTCTCATCTGACACCTTATCTCTGCCAGCCGGGGGCAACATCGTGCTGAACTCGACAATCACGATCGCAATCTATGCAATTTTTGTCGTTGCTCCGTATCGTTTCGCCGGCTCCATGTTAGGGGACATGCGGCTTTTTCTGGACAAAGACGAACGTCAGAGGACCTAAATCGTTGAAAATAATTGTTGAAACAACGGTTTTTTTGAACGGCGGAGACGCCGCGATCCAAGTCGCAACAAAACGCATTCTCAGGACCGCGTTCGGAGACGATGTTGAGGTCGTTTTTGCGGACATGGACGAGAAAGTCGCTGCAAAGTATTATCCGGAAAGCAAATTTATTTGTTTTCCTTCCGCGCAGATTCGTAAGAGCATAGCTGTTCGGTTGGTGAATAGATTGACCAAAGGACGGCTAGAGTTCAAGTTGATTTATTCGATTGTAATCGCAATGACTTTTGTTGAGCGGTATTTTCGATGGTTGAAATATCTTGGATATGGAGGAACGGTGGCTCGGGCTTTGCGAGAATACATCGCCGCAGATCTTATTGTTTCGACGGGTGGCACGTACCTTTCGAAGAAACATCTAGGGTCGGTTGCACTCCGTCTGCCAGAATATGCGAGAGACATTTATCTCGGAAAGCCGCCCATTTTTTTCACGCAATCTATGGGTCCGTTTGGCGACGATCGCATCTTCCGCCGACTTGCTATCGTTCTGAGAAAAAGCCCACTCATACTGGTCAGAGACCAAAAATCCATGGCTTTTGCGAAAGAGCTCACCGGATACACAGGTAACATTGAGACAGTGGCAGACAGCGTTTTCGTTCTGACGGACCAGAACCAGATCGAGAAACGTCGCGCAGCATCGCGGGCTGCGACGCCGGGACGGCGGCCAAGGATCGCCGTTTCGGTGCGGCCATGGGCGGATTTCGGGGAACGAGGTTTGGAGGTTGGCCGAGCGAAGTACCACCAGTCGGTAGCTCGGGCCGCAACGTGGCTCGTGGAAGAGGCTGGGGCCGAAGTGACGTTTGTTTCGACTTGTCAGGGGATTCCTGAGTATCGTTTCAACGACTCGGACACGGCGCGAGATGTCTTGAAATACGTACCAGATCACATTCGAGACAGCGTAGTCGTCGATTCGCAGTTCAGGAACACTGAAACATTGCTTCGCAAGATCGATGAATTCGATGGCGCTATCTGCACACGCATGCATATGTGCATTCTGTGTCTGTGCCGCGGCGTTCCAGTCTTGCCGATTTGCTATGAGAGGAAAACCGCGGATCTTTTCCAGTCGCTTGATTTGCAGGAATACATAACTTTCATCGATAAGATTGAGCCGGATAGTTTTCGCGCTCTTGTCGAGCTCTGGTGGCAGGATCAGGAATCGATAACAGAAAAATCATGGCGGGGGGCGCTGGAGTTGCGTGACAGTGCTCAATCCACTGTCGGTATTCTCAAAAACAGATTTGCACCGGTGGAATTGCAGCCGGAGACGGTGTCATGATTGCGGTTGTTTCGCAATTCTTCAATACGCCTTCCGAGACCTTTATCCGAGATCATGTTCGCCACCTTGCGCCCGGTGAGACTGTGCTCGTCTGCCAGGGGCCCGATGGCTCCGATCAGTTCGGCTATCCAGTTCTTTCCGGGGTTCCGGGGCCGTCGCCGCTTAGCCGGCTACCTGCCCGCGTCGCCAATTTGACGCGCCTGTGCTGGCTTGCGTATGTCCGTGATGGGATGTCGAGGAGGGATGAAGACAGAGTTGTTGAATTTTTCAAGGCCCACAATGTGGAGGCCGCCCTTGTCGAGTATCTGACGATGGGTGCGCTGTTTGCTCCCGCTTGTCGCCGCGCTGGCGTGCGACTATACGCCCATGCCCATGGGGCGGATTCTACCGTGATGCCTAGGAAGCACTTGTGGCGACGTCGTTACCAACGTCTCTTCGCCAGCGCTGACGGGATCATCACGCCATCACGTTTCATCGCCAATCGCCTGCTTCAAATAGGCTGTCCGAATGAGAAACTGCATGTCAGTCCATGCGGAGTTTTGCCCGAGCGCTTCACATCATCGAAGCGCGAAAGCCGTAGGCTCCTTTTCGTAGGGCGGTTTGTTGAAAAGAAATCACCGCACCTGGTGATCGAGGCGTTCGCCCGGATCGCTTCAAGGTTTCCCGGGGTACGGCTTGATTTGGTTGGCGATGGGCCGCTCATGGCGCGATGCGAGGCATTGGTTAGGCAGGAAAACCTGTCGGACGCTATCGTCTTCCATGGCTATCAAAGCACAGAGTTTGTTCAGGGGATGATGCAGGACGCTGCAATCTTCGTGCAACATTCCGTGACGGCCCGCAATGGGGATATGGAAGGCCTGCCCGTATCGATCCTGGAGGCCATGGCAAGCGCGCTCCCCGTTGTGGCGACACGTCACAGCGGCATTCCAGAGGCTGTTGTCGATGGTGAGACCGGCATACTTGTAGACGAACACGATGTCGAAAGCACGGCAAAGGCGTTTGCTAGCCTCTTGGAAGAGCCTCGCCGTGCTGCCGAGATGGGGCATGCCGGGCGGCGGCGTGTGCTGGATCATTTCACGCAACGGCACACGCGCGATCGCCTTCGACATGCCATGATGCTGCCGGCCGTGGCGAAACCTCTCGACTTCGCTGAAGGCTAGGTTCTATGAAAAATGTCGACCTGTGGAAGCCCACAAAGTTCGAACGAACGGATAAAGGAGTTTGGCGCTCGAATCGCAAGGAGGTACCGGCGCGGTCGCGCTTGATCGCCGATCGATTGGCATCCGTCTACGCCACTGCGATCGCTACTCATGCTAAGGGCCGTCTCGCCGATTTGGGCTGTGGGGCCGTTCCGCTTTACGGGATCTACCGCGACTATGTCAGTGATGTGTTCTGCGTCGATTGGCCGGGTAGCACACATGGCTTTGCCTATGTCGACCTATTCGCGGACCTCAATGAGCAATTGACCTTGGAGGAAGGGAGTTTCGACACGGTGATTGCCAGCGACGTCATCGAACATCTGCATACCCCGCAGGCTTTGTTCGACAGTGCAGCTCGGGCCTTGAGGCCTGGCGGCAAGTTGATAGTCGGCGCACCCTTTCTCTACTGGCTGCACGAAGTCCCCCATGATTACCATCGCTATACACGCTTTGCATTGGACCGGATGGCGGTGAAGGCTGGCTTAAGCACAATCGAATTGTCATCCTACGGCGGCGTCACAGATGTTCTTTCCGATCTTGCCACGAAGGCGGTGTCAACTCGGCCCTGGATTGCCGATTCTGTCTACTGGCTTACCAGGCTGATGCGAGCGTTGCCTCCAGTCGAGAAATTAGGGCTGGCGACGCGCGAGAGCATGCCGATGGGTTATCTACTGGTAGCTGAAAAACCATCAGCCCCGTCGGCTTCGAGGGGAAGTTAGATTGCACAACCGCCGAATACTGCGCCTCCGACCAGTGTCGTCGACAGCTGTCGGGCTCGATTCATCAACCGCGCAGAAGCGAGACGCAAACGTTCCGTTACGTGCATGGCGGACATTCAGAAATCTGCGTGCGCCAATCGCGTTAGGTTTGCCGTGGGTGGAGTAGTCCCATGACTCAGAGAGCCAAAACTCATTACGACACACCGGCCGGGTTCGCTCGAGGAGGGTTTGGCCCCCGATTTGCACATTTGAAAGGTTACGTTGACCGGCGCATTTTGTTTTCTCCTGCAACGGCGTTCGCGCTCGCAATCTGTGGCGTGTACGCTTTTGCCGGGTGGGTAAACAGGTTTGATCCAGAGGGAAGTACCGGGTCGATCCTTGTAAGGTTAGCCATCGTTCTGATAACGTTTGGCTCATATGTGCTTCTTCCGTCAAAATTGAGGTCGTCAACGGCCGCGCTTCTTCCAATGAAGCTCTTTTTTGTCCTTTATCTGTGCAGACTTGTTGAGAATGTTTACTTGTCTTCGATAAACATATCGCCTGGTCCTATGATGGTATTCAGTGTTTTCGTGGTGTCCAGTGTCGGCGCAACGCTTATTATCGCATCGATGGATAGGGGCATAAGAAACACAGATATGATCCTTGTCATGAACGCGCTTTGCGTCGTCTTTCTGATTGGGCTCTATCTCAATAGAGACGTGCTCTTCGCGGCCCAAGGCGAGAGGATGTCTATAGACAAAATAAACCCCATAGCGATGGGGCATACAGCTTTCGCATTTTTGATATACTATTTCCTTATCTTGGGAAAGACAAAAAAACTGACGATCCAATCTATAGTGCTTGGACCGATGTTATTGCTTGTTGTTGTATTCTCGAAGTCTCGTGGTGCCTATATTTCTGGCGCTGGATCTATATTGGTCTACATACTATTGCTTAAAGGTTCAAAAAGATTGTTCGCCGTTTTGGGAGCATTGGTTGTCGCCATGGCAATTTTGGCGACCAGCGGCGTGGAGCTCATCGACGTTGTCATTGCGAGACTTCAGACGATCAACGTGGATGCCGATCAATCCACAATGATACGCAGCCAATTGTTCGCTGGAGCCTGGAGACAGTTTCTAGAAAATCCGGTGTTCGGGCGATATGCAGTCGAGATGGAGTTCAACTTCTATCCCCACAACATCTATCTTGAATCCCTGATGGCGATGGGCGCGCTGGGGTCATTGCCATTTGCGGCTCACATAGTCCTGGCGCTCAGATCGACGGTCGGTATCATTCGGTCCGGCAAATTCCCGCTCGCTGCGGTGCTGGCCGCCGTGCTGTTCATCAGGGAAGCGATCGCCGGCATGGCAAGCGGCAGCCTATGGGGAAATTCAGTTTTCTGGGTCACCTCCGCTCTGACGATATCGTTTTGGTATGGATATCAGGGATTCCTGGCCAAAGCTCGCAATGCGGAAATTCGCGCTTACTAAGGTGGAAGTTCCGGCATATCGGCTAAATGCCGTGCCCGAGACCAAATTCAAATAGGAACTGCCATGCGTATTTTTCAAAATTCTGGCATCTCGACAAGTTATCGGGCCAGACTCACTGGGCTTACGGAGGGAGTTCGCGGATTTGAACGCCAAAGAGAAGTGTTTTTGAACGACCGCTACGGGGCGTCGCATATTCTGCTGCCGGCGCTCGCCGGCAGCCCGGAAGCGTTTTTCACGAACGGAGATGACGAATCGCTGCAACTGGCATGGGCGATCGAAAACGGGCTGGGCGAAGACGCATCGCTGGCCGATATCCTTCTTGCGCAGATCGAGCATCACAAGTCCGACATCTTCTACAATCTTGATCCATTTCGTTACGACGGCTCTTTCGTGCGTCGGCTGCCGGGGCATGTGAAGCGAAAGATTGCCTGGCGCGCTGCGCCTGGCAGGATCGATTTTTCGGGATATGATCTCGTCGTTTGCAATTTCCCGTCAATGCGAAGACTCTGGGAAGAGCAGGGGGCCAAGACGGCTCACTTCTTTCCCGCCCACGATCCGGAGCTCGATGCCGTTGCCGCAAACCGGAGCAGGGATGTCGATGTGCTCTTCTTCGGCGGCTATAGCCGCCATCACCAGCGTCGACGACAGATTCTGGAAACCGTCGCGCGACTCTCCGACCGCCGCAAGGTCGTTTTCCATCTGGATCTGTCGCGCTATACACCGCTCGCCGAGACACCGCTTGGCTGGTTCGGCCCTTTGCGAGCGGTCCGCCGGCCGCGCATGATTCGCACCGTCAGTGCGCCTCCGGTATTCGGCCGCGCCATGTATGCCGAACTCGGAAGGGCGAAGGTCGTGGTAAACGCCTCAATCGACATGGCGGGCCCGGACCGCGGCAATATGCGCTGTTTCGAAACGATGGGTGCCGGCGCGCTGCTGATTTCTGATGCCGGCAACTATCCCGCACCGATGCGCAATGGAGAAACCATGGTCGTCTATGACCAGCCGCAGGAGGCGTCGAAGGCAATCGAACGTCGGCTGGACGACGGAAGCTGGGACAGGATCGGTTGGGCCGGCAATCGCGCCATACGTGAGGAATACAGCAAGAAACATCAGTTTGAGCGGTTTCTCGAATTGGTGTAGCGGACGATTTGAACGTTAGTTCTGGCTCCCGAATACTCCCTCGGCCTAAGTCAAAGGGGTCAGCCTAGCGAATCTTGCCCTGCTCTCGAAGGAATTTTTTGGTAGCCTGCCACCACTCCGCTTTTTCTTCCCATTTCGCGGGCCCATCCCGTGGGCCGCCACGCATCGTGCCCCAGATCACGATTCCGTCGGCCAGCCTTCTGCAGGTGTCCAGTTGAGCATACCAGAGGTCGCCTGGCAGGAAGGCAATGGTCTTGTGAAACTGAGGCCATAGGAAGCAATAGACCGGCTTCCCCTGTGCTATCCTTCGCGCTTCCCCGATGTTGGCTTTCGCGTAGGCGACCCAGGCATCCTTGTCGCCGTAAAATGTATAGAGAGAGGGGAAGAGCGCATCGACGTAAGGGACGAGAGAGGAAGCAACAACCGTGTTTTGCTGCTTCCAGTCGTTCAGGGCCGCGGGCCCATTGTGGCC
The DNA here is from genome assembly GCF_040318275.1 of Mesorhizobium sp. M1217. Classification (NCBI taxonomy): domain Bacteria; kingdom Pseudomonadati; phylum Pseudomonadota; class Alphaproteobacteria; order Hyphomicrobiales; family Phyllobacteriaceae; genus Mesorhizobium; species Mesorhizobium sp. M1217. Next base: position 171,947 of record NZ_JAMYMA010000014.1, read on the forward strand.
GATCGCTCTCCAATGATCCCTGATCGGCAAAACACTATAGAGCCCAATCTTGACGTTCGGGTCCGCCTTTTTGAACGCGCCGAGCGTCTTCTGGTATTTCGCCAGGGATGATGCCTGATCGGGACCTTCCAACGGCCAGCTTTCGATGTCGATATTGAGGTATTCATTGCTCCTCGGCAAAGCCAGCGCTTGCCGCACCTGGCCGGCATCAGGAACATCCGGTCCGAGAACATGAGGGTCGGCAATCGTAAGATGTTCGAAACCAAACGCCTGGAAATTGGGCCCGCCGATGAACCGTATGGCCTCGAAAAGCTTGAACGGCGTGCGCGTCTGCGAGGTCGCGGGCACTACGCCGGCCAAAAGGCACAACATACAAAACGCTGTCTTGAAAAACATTACGCTCGGTATCCAGCGTCGCCAATTGGCGAATTTTTGCGCGGCCGAAATTTGCACGATTTGAATCCCTATAAGCTGAACTTGACGAGTCGAGAAACGGTAGCGTAGCTGGGAGCTTCGGACAACGTCCTGACGGAAGCGTGATCGACGCGCCGCTGCAAGTTGATAGAGGCGAGGCCCTGTCTCTTTTGGCGTTCGGGTCATCCCGCTGGAATAATGGACCGCGAAGCATGAAGGCCTATGACCAAAGGTACCGTAGGGCTCGTCAATCTAGCATGGCGACGCTCAGTGCGGGCACATATGACGGGGAGATCGAGATCGTCTTGACGCATCCGACTTGCACATTTGTTGCTGGCAATCCGGCCCAGGTGATCCGGCAGATCGGTCGCCTCTATGCCTGAAATGGCCATGACTTGGGAAGATGCCGTCCGCTGGTGCATGAGCGAGCCTTCGATGAAGGAGCTCGCTCGCGCTGCCTATTTCGAGGATCCGGTCGTGGCCGCACAGCGCTATCACGAAAGCGCGGAGTTCGATGAGGTCCGCAGCATGATCCCGCGCAAGGCGGGCCGTGCCCTCGACCTCGGCGCTGGCAACGGTATCCTCTCCTATGCCCTGGCGCGCGCAGGCTGGTCGGTAACCGCCGTCGAGCCCGATCCAAGTGCACTCGTCGGTGCTGCTGCAATCCGGGCGCTTGCTGAGAACACAGGCACGAACATCGATGTGATCGAGGCATTCGGCGAAGCTATTCCGCTGTCCGCCGCCGGCTATGATCTGGTCGTTGCCAGGCAAGTGCTTCATCATGCGCATGACCTGCCGGCATTCTGCCGCGAAGTTGTGCGGCTCTCCCGCAATGGCGCGACGTTCGTGTCGTTGCGCGACCATGTGATTTCCGGACCGAAACAACTGGAACCGTTTCTGCGCGCTCATCCGTTGCATCATCTCTACGGCGGGGAGAATGCCTTCACGCTGGCAGACTACCGCGCTGCGCTCGAAGGGGCGGGGCTGACGATTGATCGTGAAATGAACTCTTTCCAATCGGTTGTGAATTATGACCCGATGACAGCATCCGAAATTCGCGAGAGGCTCGCTGCGGCCTTCGGTCCCCTGTCGGGGCTCGCGCGCCTGACTTTGTCCGCGCTACCCTTCGGGGCCGTTGCCGGAGCTGCGGCACTGCTTGACCGTCGGCCCGGGCGGCTGGTCTCTTTCCTTTGCCATAAGCAAGGGAAGGGCTGATTTGATGGCGAAGTTGAACGAGTCTAAGCCTGTCTGGGTGACTGGCGCCGGCGGTTTTATCGGCCTGCATTTGTCGCGATTTCTTGCCCAGCAAGGCCAGCTTGTCCTCGGCTTCGGCCGAAGCGAAGCGCCTGGGTTCGCCATCGCAACTGGCCGCGCTTTTTTTTCCGGTGGCGTGACCGCGGAAACGATGGGCGCTGCTCTGGCCGCATATGGTCGTCCGGCGGCGGTATACCATCTTGCGGGCGGTGCGACGGTCGGCCAGTCAATCGCCGAGCCGCTGAAGGACTTTGAACAAAGCGTCGTTTCCACAGCTTGTGTCCTTGATTTCCTGCGCCATCACGCACCCGATGCCTCCGTCGTTCTGACATCGTCCGCCGCCGTCTATGGCGGTGGCTATTTCGGCCCGATAGGTGTCGATGCAGCGCTCGATCCATATTCCCCTTACGGGTATCACAAGCGGATGGTGGAGGAGTTGGGCCGGTCATATTGCGCGGCATACGGGCAGCCGGTCTCGGTAGCCCGGCTTTTCTCCGTCTACGGCGAGGGGCTGCGCAAGCAACTTCTCTGGGACCTCTGCGGCAGGCTCGCGGCAGGCGAGACCGACATTGTGCTTGGTGGCACCGGAGCGGAAATGCGCGATTGGCACCATGTCTCGGATGTCGTGCGATTGATCCACCGCGTGTTGCCTGCCGATGCAGCGCATTTCGCGGTCTATAATGGCGGTGCCGGCGCCGCCGCGTCCGTCAGGACGATTGCCGGCATGGTTTTGGAAGCGTGGGGCGGGAGATATCGCCTCTCGTTTTCAGGAGAATCCCGGCGGGGCGACCCAGTCAACCTGATCTCCGATCCGTCCGGTGTCCCGGAGGGGCTTCGATTGCAGGTGCCGCTCAGCAACGGCATTGCGGGATACGTCGATTGGTACCGCGCCGAGATTCTTCGCGACACGGTCGGCGATTTGCGACGCGTCGCGCCTTGATCACCGTCGGCTTCACGCTCATTGGCCGCGGGACGTGGTCCGGCGGCGAATCCTATTTGCGCAATATGCTGAGCGTTATCGCCTCCGAGTTGGGCGGTAAGGTTCAGGCGAAGCTATTTCTCACACCTGACCAGCATACAACTGTTGGCGCGTCCTTCGATCATATGTTGGCTGCGCCTGCTATCGTTGATGAGCGGGTGATAGGCGCCGGGCTCGGCAAGCGAGGGCTGATCGCACTTGCTGGGGGAAGTGATCGCGCATTCGCGGATGTTGTCGTTGCACAAGACATCGACATTGTCTTTGAGGTCGCTCAGTGGTTCGGCAATCGGTTTCCGCTGCCCGTCATTTCCTGGATACCTGACTTTCAGCACCGTCGCCTGCCGCATCTGTTTCCACGCCGCGCGTGGTGGCGCAGAGATCTCGGCTTCCGTCTGCAGACGTCCGGCAATCGCACGATAATGCTCTCGAGCGAGGATGCACTCGCCGATTGCGGAACATTCTACCCGGCCTCGCGTGGCAAGACTGGCGTGGCGCGCTTCGCCGTCGATCTCGATCCAGGCGCCGTCATGGCGCGCACTGAAGCCGCACGCCGGGCTCACGGTCTGCCCGAGCGCTTCTTTTTCCTGCCCAACCAGTTTTGGATACACAAGAATCATGGATTGGTCGTCGAAGCGCTGAGGCATATAGACCGGCTCGGAGGATTGGGCACCTTGCCGCCGATAATCCTCACCGGGCGCACCACGGATCCCCGCGATCCGATGTTGTTCAAGCGTCTGATGGACGTTGCGCAGGCACATCGGCTCGAGGGCCACTTTCGACACCTCGGATTGATCCCCTACGAAGATGTCGTTGCCCTGATCGGTGCGACGGACTGTCTGTTGAACCCTTCCCAGTTCGAGGGCTGGTCGACGACGGTAGAAGAGGCGAAATCGCTGGGCGCGCCCATGTTGCTGTCCGACATTCGGCTGCATCGCGAGCAGGCTCCCGACGCGCTCTTCTTCCCGCCCGACAACGCTGAAATCCTGGCGCAGCGTCTCCTTGAAATCGGGCGGCACCCAACCGTTCTCCGCGACAGTGTCACTGTGCTGCAAGGCAGGCAGCGGGCTCGGCGGCGGGATTATGCGGCAGCACTCCTTGCCTTGTTTGAAAAGACCAAGACCGCCGCGCGTTGATGTTTGAGTGGGAGTAGGGACTTGTCGATCAGGATGATAGCAGTGCTCGCGTTCATAGCGCTGGCGTTTGCGGGCGGCTTTCTTTTCATCGTCATCAATAAGGGAACGAATATTCGCGCGCCGACGCCGAAGCCGGTTGCAGCCCTCACATCGTTCGATGGCAAGCTTGCCGTCCAATCCATCGACGATCTGCGGGTCGCCGGGCGCAAGATCGTGCTGTGCGGCGTCGCACTTACCAAGCCGCAGACAATGCACAAAATGGTCACCGAGGCCGTGCGCCGCGACTATCAAGGACTCGCCTTGACATGCAAGCCGGTCGGCACCGGGACCCCTTGCGATGGCAACGTTGCGCCAAGATTTCGTGACGCCCTCGTGGTGCAATGCCTCACCTCCGATGGCAGTGATCTCGCTGCCAAGCTCGTCGAGGCCGGTATCCTGTGCGGGCAGCCGGCGCAGGCTGGCTCGACCTACAAGTCTTGCCCGCCAGGCTCGTAGTTCTTGCCTCGAACGTCGATTGCAAGGTTTTGCATAAATGCGCTGAGCGACCGTAGCGACAGCGGCCACAAGGAACAGCTGATCTGCCCACCGGTAGCCTGCCATTGGCCGGCTCTAAAGATGAGTATTAACATATTCTGGTGGTGTGTTCTATCAACCACACCGAAACCAAAAATCATCTCGCATATGCGAAATAGGTTGGAATTGGCGTAGAAAGCTGTTACGCGCTGACGAGTATGCTGGCGGTTGGGTGGGCCTCAGGTAACGTGGGACAGAAGGATTGATGCGGATGAACCTAGTTGTGAAAAGTGCGTTGGCCGGAGTTGTTGTGTTGGCCGGCTTCGCCCCGGTGTCGTCTTTCGCGCAGGATGGGTCGTGCACCTGCGCAACTGCCTATACGGGCGTAAATCCGATTGGATCGCTCGGCAACGTTAAAGGCGACGTAATGATCTCGCAGGTGGCTGGCTATGGCCCGGCGCAAGCGGGCGGTGCGCTTGATTTCGGCAGCCGAGTGGTGGTCGGCGCCAAGGGCTCGGCTTCGGTTCAGGTCGGTGGCTGCAATGTGAGCATCCCGGCGAATTCGACGCTCGATATCTCGCGTGTCGAGAATAAGATCTGCCTCAATGTCCTCGGTTCTGAGCACACCGCCCAAACTGGCAATTCCGGGGGCATTACCAACAACAAGCCGTTGTGGATCTTCCTCGGGTTGGCCGGCGGCGCCGGTATTCTGGCGGCAACGCAGGACAACGACAACGGCCACGCCGTTAGCGACTAAGTTGACCGTAAATAGGGCAACGGCAGCAGAGGCGCATGGCGCTTGTGCTGCGTGCCTGCTGTTAGATGGAATGGCCTTGGCGTTCATGCTGGTGTCGTGACCGGGTATCGTTCTGAGTCTGGCGAACATGCCGGATGAAGGGTGAAGTGCCGGAATATCCAGGCAAAATAGTCGAATCGCAATCTTTTGCTGCGGCGTGTGTTGGTGCAACTTTCGGATACGACGTCCGGCAAGCGCGACAGTCAAGATCAATCCTGCGGAAGGCGGCATGTGTGTAGCGCTCGAAACATTAGGCGCAGCGTTTGCCGCGAGTGCGGCGCTGGTCATCGGCCTAGGTGATGTCGACGACTCTGTCCGCCAGTAGCCGGGACCTGGCGTCCATCGTATCGCATGAGCTTGACAAATGCGTCATTCGCTGTCTTGCGGGTGACGCATTAATATTGTTTGGGGATGACGTCGCCACGTTGCTTCGCTGCAGTCACAAACGCCCATGATCGATCTACATTCCCATATCTTGCCCGGCCTCGATGACGGCTCGCCCAGTCTTGCCGAATCGCTGGAAATGGCTCGACTGGCGGTGGCCGACGGAACGACCCACATGGCGTGCACGCCACACGTGACACCGGGTGTTTACGAGAACGGAACATCGAATATTGTCCGAGCGGTCCAAGAGTTGCACCAGGCGCTGCGTAGCGCCGCCATACCACTTGCTCTCTACGTCGGCGCCGATGTTCATATAGCGCCGGATCTTCCGGACCAATTGGCGGCGGGCAGCGTACCGACCCTGAACAGGTCCCGCTATTTTCTGTTCGAACCGCCGCATCATGTCTTACCTCCACGAATGGAGGATCTTGCCCTACGCCTCATAAACGCCGGTTTCATTCCGATTCTTACTCATCCAGAGCGTTTGACCTGGATCAAAACGAATTACGAGGTTATCGAGAGGTTGAATGCAGTCGGTTGCCTTATCCAGCTTACCGCAGACTCGATTATTGGTGCTTTTGGACGCACGGCGCTTTATTATTCGGAAAAGCTGATTGACGAGGGCAGGGTGGATATCATCGCATCGGATACTCATAGCGCCACGCGTCGCCGTCCTGGACTCTCTAAGGCGGTTGCTGCTGCTGCCAAGCGATGTGGGGAAGACGAGGCCCGCAACATGGTGTTGAAACGTCCAGGCGAAATATTGGCGAACCGGCCCATCGAGGCGGTCGGAAAAGCACGCCCGAATAAAACAAACGCCGGCAACGCCGGGCGCTTTGGAGGATTGAGCCGCTTGTTCAAAGGCGGAATAGCGTGATGGTGATTGCTCATTTCGCAAAAAGCAACATAGGCGCAGCACTCGCCTTGTTAGCTTCGCTTGCAATGTCGGCATGCACGAGCACCTCGTCGACGACACCCACTTCTTCGAGTTCGGTCGATGCGTTGCAATTGACGTCATCTTCGACGCCACTTGCGGGCGGTGGTGCTCTGCAGGTGGTAAAGGATCTGCCTGCGCCGCAAAACACCCAGAACGGCAGCGAGCAGCCTTTGTCTCCGAACGATGTGCTCGAAGTGAATGTTTTCCAGGTAGACAATTTGAACAGAACGGTTCAAGTCGACTCCAGCGGACAGATTTCGCTTCCGCTTATCGGGACCATCACCGCCGCCGGGAAAACGGTGCGTCAGTTAGAGCAGGAAGTCGAAACCGCCTACGGCGCCAAATACCTGCAGTCACCCGACGTGACGATTTTCGTCAAGGAGTCGATCGGACAGCGCATAACCGTCGATGGCGAAGTCAATAAGGCTGGCATCTATCCGGTGTCGAGCAATTCTTCTCTCATCGACGCGATTGCCCTCGCTGGAGGGTTCAATACGATTGGAGATGCAAAAAAGGTCTTTGTCTATCGCAATATCGGTCCAAACACATTGGTTGCTAATTACAATATGGAGCAGATTCGTGGTGGCAAGAGCCGCAATCCACGCATTTATGGTGGCGATAAGATTGTCGTCTTCGCTTCGAAGTCGAAAATCGCGATGGGCAACCTCAAGGACGCTCTCGGTATTGCGTCAAGTGCAGCCCGAATTGCAGTGATCCCGGGACTATAAATTGAGGCCGGTCTGAATTTCGGAATACAGACAAACCTAGGATTACATCGCGCCATGCTCGATCGTAACAGACAGCATCAAATTGCAGGACCAGGACACGGCCAGGCCTTGTCGGCAGACCTCTACTATGACGGTGCGCAAAACTATAGCCCTTATGGCCGCGACTACTCCGAACAGGACGAAGGCTTCAGTCCGCTAAAGCTGCTCTTTTATGCTGTCCAGTACCGCTGGCTAATCGTCATGATGGCGGCAGCTGGACTTGTCGCAGGCGTTATTGTTACCATGATGCAGACGCCAAAATATCAGGCCACAACGCAATTGGAAGTACTGGTTCCTTCGGCCAAGGTCTTCCAGGACATCGAGGTGGTCTCTGAAAACAGCGACTTGCGGGCCTTTCAAACGGCCCGGGAAAAGCTGAAAAGCCGCGCATTGGCCCAGCGTGTGGTGTTTCAACTGGGTCTGAGCGAAAAGCCCGACTTCCTGTTTCCCACGGCGGACTTTTCCCTCGGCAATATTTTCTACCGCGCGTTCGGCATTTCCAAATCGCCCTCCGTGGAGGAGAAAACTCCGGAGCAACGCGAGGCAATTGCGATTGGGCGCATTCTAAGAGATCTCACCGTCAACGTCGTTCCCAACACGAGCCTGCTATCGATCACGTTTGTCGATCAGAAGCCGAAATATGCAAGTGATGTTGCCAATCAGGTCGCGCAAAGCTTTATTGACCAGCGCCTCGACCAGACCAGCGAAACATCCGACCTGGCCCGACAGTTCATCCAGGAACAGGTTCTGCAGGTGAAGCAGAAGCTGCAGAAATCCGAAGAGGATCTGGTCGCTTATGCGAAGGATGCGGGCATCACGATAACCGGCGACGATAAATCGCTGATAGGCTCGAATATCGAAGCGCTGAACACCGCTCTAGCGACTGCGATCCAGGACCGTCTCGATGCAGGGCGGGTTGTGGACCAGATCGACAAAGGCCGCGGATCAAGCCTCAGCCCGGTCTTAGAAAGCAAAGGTCTGCAAGCGCTCAACGACAAACTGGCGGATCTAACCAGTCAATATCAGCAGAAACTGGGGATCTTAAAGCCTGGTTTTCCGGAAATGCAGCAGCTCCAGTCGCAGATCAAGGAGTTGCAGCGACTCTATGATAATGGCGTCCTGGCCATAACGGATTCGCTGCGCCTGAAATATCAGGAGGCACAGAACAAGGAGGCCGATCTGAAGGCCAAACTTGCCGAAATGGAAAAGCAGCAGGTTGTCTTCAACGATAAGAACATCAAATATACGATCCTTAAGCGCGAAGTAGATTCAAACCGGTCGCAATACGACAGCCTCATCACCAAGCTGAACGAGGTCGGTGTCAGCTCCGAACTCAAGACGCAAACCGCCGCAATCGTGGACTTTGCCACCCAGCCGAATAGCCCATATTCGCCGCGCGTGAGCATCAACGTCGCGATCGCGCTGGCGCTTTTCCTGGCTCTGAGCGCGTCGATCATCTATGTCATCGAGCTGTTGAACAACACCTTTACCAATCCCGAGCAGGTTGAAAAAGAGCTGGGACTGGCAATGCTCGGCATCTTGCCGCTTGTCGATGACCGGGAGCTCGTGGCCGCTATCGCCGATCAGAAATCCGGGCTGTCCGAGGCCTATCGTTCGCTTAGGACATCGTTGCAATTCTCCGGCGCGGAAGGCGCGCCACGATCGCTGGTTGTCACGAGTTCAGAGCCCTCGGAAGGCAAGTCGACCACGTCGTTCAAGCTCGGGCAGGATTTTGCAGCACTCGGTGCAAGGGTTCTCATTGTCGACGGGGACCTTCGGAAACCGAATCTTCATCGCCTGTTTGGTCTCGACAACACAATCGGCCTGAGCAATTTGCTGACGAACACTGTCCGCAAAGAGGATCTGGCAACCATTTTCAGGGCAACGAAGTATCCAAACGTCACCGTTTTGACTTCTGGGACGATTCCTCCAAATCCCGCGGATTTGCTCTCGTCGCCAAAGATGGCTCTGATCATTACCAATCTCGGGAAGCGGTTCGATGTTGTAATCATCGACGCGCCGCCGATCGTCGGCCTCTCGGACGCGCCCATCCTCAGTCGGCTTGCCGAGGGTACATTGATGGTCATCTCCACCAATCAGGTGACACGCAAGTCTGCGAAGACGGCCTTGAAGCGTATGCGAGCCGCTGGTGCCAATGTTGTTGGAGCCGCGATGTCAAAATTCGCGGTAAACAAGTTCGACTATAACTACGCGTATAAGTACATGAACTACCAATATTATAGCTATGGCGCGGATACAGCGAAGATTGAGGGCAAAGTGGATGATGGAGCAGACCAGCCCGCTTATGCAAAATCTCCGGCGTTCAAGCGTTTGGTTCGTCGCATCCGTTCTAGTGTTGGCGGCTTCGTCGATCGGGCTAAGTCGGTTTCTTGAAACGGACACACCAGCCGTTTCTCTTGCGCTGGATCCCCTGAACGTCAATGCGTTGATAGGCGAGATCACTAGCGATCTGAACGACTCGAATGACGCTCCGGACCTAGAGGCCCTACTTACCAAGGCCGAGGATGCGCTTCGTTTCAACCTGGCCGACGCACGTCTCTACAGCTTGATCGGTGAGATCAAATACCGGCAAGGCGAGAAAGAGGAAGCCAACAAGCTTTTCGATCAGGCGCTGGGATTATCCAAGACAGAAATCCATGCACTCCAGAGGTCAATTGGCCACGCGACCGAGACCGGTGATTTGTCGAAGGCCGTCGGCGAGATCGACATATTGCTCCGGCGGTGGCCAGACCAATTTCCGACGATCGCGGATGGCCTACCGACAATTCTCTCGAATCCTAGCGGGTACCAAGCCGTGCTGACTGCCATCAGGGGGGAGGCGCCCTGGAGAGCCAGTCTGATCTATGCTCTTAGCAAAACCCCGGAGGGTCTCGATTTCGCAAATCGGCTGCTGCTCGACTTGACCGGATCAAACGCGCCACCGAATTCGGGCGAACTGACCGCCGTCATCAACGGCTATTTTCGCCAACAGGACTATGGACCGGCCTATCGGCTGTTTCTTTTCAGCCTGTCCGAGCAAGAGCGTAAGTTAGTGGGATATATTTTCAACGGCACGTTTGAGCCGGTCTCGGGCGGCAAACCATTCGATTGGCAGGTCCGCGATCAATCGGGCTTGGAAGTTACCTTTGTTACATCCCAGGATGCGGCGGAGGGCGAAAGTGGCGCCACGGTCCGGTTCTTGAACACACCCGTCAAGAACACAGCCCTTCAGCAGTATGTTGCGCTGCCCCCAGGTTCCTACAGGATTTCGCTCATCGCCTCTGCCCGCAACCTGAAGCTTCCAAAGGAGTTGTTCTGGTCAATCAGATGCCTGGGGCCGGCCGGTGAGATCGCACGGTTCAACATTCCGGAGGGGACATTCAACCGACAAATTCTGAATCAGGATTTTTCAGTTGGGCCGACTGACTGTCCCATGCAAGTGTTGACGCTGAAGACCGCCGCCATTGCCGAGAGCTGGCGATTTCGGTATGTCGGCACCTTGGTAATGCACAAATTGAGCATCGAGAGACTTCCATCTTGAACAGCCGGCCGTCGGAATGGGATAAATATCTCCTCGGCATCGTCTTGATCGTATCGCTGCTGATCGGCGGCGGTACTGCGAGCGGCCTTTACACAGACACTCTGATCGAGGTCGCGGCAATAGTCTCGGCGGCGGCCGTGTTCTCGCAAACCCCCGACCAGAGGATTCCCCGGCCTGTTCTGTGGCTGCTGGTCTTCGCCATCGCGTTGACCGCTTTGCAAATCATCCCATTGCCGGCGGCCATATTCAACGGGTTGCGGCCGGAGCTGTTGCTCGGATATCCCTGGGTTGGAGAAAGCCGATTTCGCTTCATCAGCGTTGGGGTCGGCCGCACGGTCGAATGCCTGCTTTATCTTCTGGCCGCTGCAGCGTTTTTTTTGGCCGTATTGCGTTTGCGTACCGAGCAGGTCAGCGCGCTCCTTCCGTTTTTCTTCATGGGTGTTATCTGCAACGGTTTGGCAGGGGCAATTCAATATTCACTCTCTGACGACATCGCTATTGTGGGACTGTTGCCTTTTACGATCAATGCCGGGCTCTTTGCCAATGTGAATCATTTTTCGGCGTTGCTTTTTGTGTCGATCCCCTTCGTCGTATATTACGGCCTGTTCCGCGGACATCTTTTGTCGGGATCCTTTGGCCTGATCGCGCTCTTGCTGCTTCTTTTGGCCGCCGGTTCCCGAGCCGGTGTTCTGATTGGGTTGGCGATCACTGTATTGTCCGTGATCTTTCTCTCAGCCCGTTCCAGGGTGAGTGGGTTCAGCGTTCTTGTGATTTTTATCGGGCTTTCGATTTACACGATAAGCGCTTGGACCAAGCTCGATGCACAGGTGCTTGATCCCACGTTCGGGCGAGGAGAATTTGCGCGAACCACAATCGAGGGCATCAAAGACAATTGGGCAACAGGTATTGGATTCGGCAATTTCCAGAAAGCTTATCAGATATACGAAAGAGCAAGCATGATTTTCAGGGAGTATGTGAATCATGCTCACAATGAATACCTTGAAATTGCCTTCGAAGGTGGAATTCCTGCTATCCTACTTATGGTAGGCTATTTCGTACTGCTTTTGGCTGCACTGGCTAGGGTTCGCCGTGACCCACTTCAAAAGGCGGCATTCCTCTCGGTGTCTTTCCTTCTCATTCATTCGCTGGTTGACTATCCGTTGCGAACCGGTGCGCTGGCGATGACCTTTGCCTATATGAACGCCATCATCTTCCACAAAGGATTTGCGGAACGCTTGACCCGCAAGAGTGAGGTGATCGAGATCGAGCACAACGGTGACAAGCTATTTGTTCCCGTCGGAACTTCGTCCTAGCTATCCAAGCTAGGCAATATTTTCCGGCGCCCCCTAAGCCCAATTGGTCGCTGAGCAGAAATTTCCCGATTTTGCCGGCTGTATGGAAAAATCATTCCCGAACCATTCGACCGCAGGCTTGTCTTGCATTGTTCTGGGCAGGAACGATCTGCTAGAACGCCCGCACGAGAATAGATTGTCCAGAAGTGCAACTTGAACCGGGCGGCTGAAGAGCGCGCCCGTTGATGAGACAGGCCCTTCTGTGGATGGCACGAAGGAACGCTCACAGTCCATGAACATCGCGCTTACGCACCTTCAGCGGCTTGAGGCTGAATCCATCCATATTTTTCGCGAGGTGGCCGCGGCTTTCGCCAAGCCGGTGATGCTCTATTCGGTCGGCAAGGATTCGTCCGTGCTCATGCATCTGGCGATGAAGGCGTTTTATCCGGCCAAGCCGCCCTTTCCCTTTCTCCATGTCGACACGACCTGGAAATTCCGCGAAATGATCGCCTTTCGCGACCAGATGCAGCAAAAGCTCGGCTTCGACCTCCTGGTCCATGTCAATGAAGACGGCGTGCGCGACAACATCAATCCGTTCGACCACGGCTCCAACACCCACACGCATGTGATGAAGACAGTGGCGCTGCGCCAGGCACTCGACAAATACGGGTTCGATGCAGCCTTCGGCGGCGCCCGCCGCGACGAGGAGAAGTCGCGGGCCAAGGAACGCATCTTCTCGTTCCGCAACGCCCTGCACGTCTGGGATCCGAAGAACCAGCGGCCGGAGATGTGGAAGATTTTCAACACCCGCATCGCTGCCGGTGAATCGATCCGGGTGTTTCCGCTGTCGAACTGGACCGAACTCGACATCTGGCAGTACATTCTCCAGGAAGACATCCCGATCGTGCCGCTGTATTTGGCCAAGGAGCGGCCGGTCGTCGAGCGTGACGGCATGCTCATCCTGAGGGATGACGAGCGCATGCAATTGCGGCCCGGCGAGACGGTGGAGAACCGGATGGTGCGGTTCCGCACGCTCGGCTGCTATCCGCTGACCGGCGCGATCGACTCGGAAGCCGACACTCTGGAGGCTATAGTCGGCGAAATGCTCACGGCGCGCACTTCCGAGCGGCAAGGTCGCCTGATCGACCGTGATGAAGCCGGCTCGATGGAAAAGAAGAAGCGCGAGGGGTATTTCTGAGCATGCGCCACATCATGGCCAAAAGCCTCGCCGCGACCGACGGCGTCCGCGACTATCTGGCGGCGCAGGAACGAAAGTCGCTGCTGCGCTTCCTGACCTGCGGCTCGGTCGACGACGGCAAGTCGACGCTGATCGGGCGTCTGCTTTCCGATACCAAGCAGATTTTCGAGGACCAGCTGGCGGCGCTCGAGCGCGATTCGCGCAAGCACGGCACAACCGGCGACGACGTCGACTTCGCGCTGCTGGTCGACGGCCTCGAGGCCGAGCGCGAGCAAGGCATTACCATCGACGTCGCTTATCGCTTCTTCGCCACGCCGAAGCGCAAGTTCATCGTCGCCGACACGCCCGGCCACGAACAGTATACTCGCAACATGGCGACAGGTGCATCGGCCGCCGATCTCGCCATCGTGCTGATCGATGCTCGTCAGGGCGTACTGCGCCAGACAAGGCGGCATTCGATCATTGCCTCGCTTTTGGGCATTCGCCACATCGTGCTCGCCGTCAACAAGATCGACCTTGTCGGTTTCGACGAGGCGGTTTTTACACGGATCGTCGCGGATTACGGGCAGTTCTCACGCGAGCTCGGCTTCCAAACGATCATGCCCATTCCGATGTCGGCCCGCTACGGCGACAACGTAACCGGCCGTTCCGATAGGACAGACTGGTTTTCCGGGCCGACGCTGATCGAACATCTGGAAACCGTGTCGGTCGACGAGGCTGCGGTCGAATTGCCGTTCCGGTTCCCGGTCCAATATGTGAACCGTCCCAATCTCGATTTCCGCGGTTTCGCCGGCACGATCGCCTCCGGCTCGGTTGCGCCGGGCGATGAGGTGGTCGTCGCCAAATCCGGCAAGTCCTCCCATGTCCGGCGCATCGTCTCGCATGGCGGCGACCTGAGCCAAGCAGTGGCCGGCCAGGCCATCACCCTTGTCCTCGACGACGAGGTCGAGGTCTCGCGCGGCAATATGCTGGTGTCGCCGGCAGCGCGGCCGCAGGTCGCCGACCAGTTCGCCGCCAACATTGTCTGGTTCGACGAGCATGCGCTGCTGCCCGGCCGTTCCTACATCCTGCGCACCGAGACAGACCAGACCAGCGCCACCGTGACCGACCTGAAGTACCGGGTCAACGTCAACGACTTTGCCCATGAAGCGGCCAAGTCGCTTGAAATGAATGAAGTCGGCATCTGCAACATCTCGACGCGGTCGCCGATCGCCTTCGATCCGTTTGCCGAGAACCGCACCACCGGCGCCTTCATCCTGATCGACCGCATCACCAATGCCACGGTCGGCGCCGGCATGATCCTGCATTCGCTGCGGCGCGCCGAAAACATCCACTGGCAGTCGCTCGATGTCGGCAAACGCGCCCGCGCCGATATGAAGAACCAGCGGCCGGCGGTGTTCTGGTTCACCGGGCTTTCGGGGTCAGGCAAGTCGACCATCGCCAATCTGTTCGAAAAGAAGCTCTTCGCCACGGGGCGCCATACCTACATTCTGGACGGCGACAATGTCCGGCACGGGCTCAACCGGGATCTCGGCTTCACCGACGCCGACCGTGTCGAAAACATTCGCCGCGTCGCCGAAGTCGCGCGCCTGATGGCCGACGCCGGGCTGATCGTCATCGTGTCGTTCATTTCGCCGTTCAGCGCAGAGCGGCGCATGGCGCGCGAATTGATGGCCGACGGCGAATTCGTCGAGGTGTTTGTCGACACACCCTTCGAAGAATGCGCCAGGCGCGATCCGAAGGGCCTTTATGCGCGGGCGTTGAACGGCGAAATCAAGAATTTCACCGGCGTCGATTCGCCGTATGAGGCGCCGGAAAAACCGGAAATCCATCTCAAGACACTCGGCAAATCGGCCGAGGAGATGGTAGAGGCCCTGGAACACTGGCTGATCGAGCGTGACATTGCCGAAGACCAATATGATAGCGGCGGCGGTATCTGACGACGAAGCGATGCTTGCCGTCTTCGAGCACCTTGCCTTGGCGGCAGGGCGCGAGGTGATGCGCGTCTTTCGTGCCGGCTGTGCGGTCGACAGCAAGTCGGATAGTTCGCCGGTGACCGAGGCAGATCGCGAGAGCGAGAAGATTATTCTTGCCGGGCTGCGCGCCGCATTTCCCGAGATTCCGTGCGTGGCCGAGGAAGAAGCTTCGGCCGGCATCATGGCACCGGATCTCGGCGACGCCTTCTTCCTGATCGATCCTCTCGACGGCACCAAGGAGTTCGTCAACCGCAGGACCGATTTCACTGTCAACATCGCGCTGGTTCGCCATGGCGTGCCGGAGATCGGGGTCGTCTTCGCGCCTTGCACCGGCCGCTTCTTTTCCGGCCGGCCGGGCAAAGCGGAAACGATCGAGATCAATGACGACTATGAGATCGTCGATCGCCAGCCGATTTCGGCAAGGGCCGGTATGGTGCCGCTGACCGTCGTTGCCAGCCGCTCCCACAACACGCCGGAAACCGACGCTTATATCCGCGCGCTGGGCGCTGCCGAGATCGTCTCGGTCGGGTCATCGCTGAAATTCTGTCTCGTCGCCGGCGCCGAGGCAGACGTATACCCACGCTTCGGCCGCACTATGGAATGGGACACTGCCGCGGGTGATGCGGTGCTACGCGCTGCCGGCGGCATGACGCGCACGCTGGACGGCCAGCCACTCGCCTACGGCAAGCGCAACCAGAGCGATGACGAGGATTTCGCCAATCCGCATTTTATCGCAAGCGGCAAGGCTGCTAGATCTGGCTAGGCGATGATTGCGCAGTTCCAGACCCGTACGAAAGTGCGCGTGTTGCAAGTGACTTATGCAAGCGACCTCAGATACTGCTCGAGATCTGTAAACACAGCGGTACGATCCCCATCCAGCCGACAGTTGGGTCGGCGTGGCCGATTCGCTTCGTGTGCGGTCGATGCTGCGGGGCCTTCACACGGTGTATCCAAATTGCTGTATACCGTAAGCGCCAAGCTGACCCCATCTGGCGCGGCTTGAGGTGATGAGCGAGAGATAGTGACACTGAAGAAGCCGAGGAGCTTACAGTGTCAATTTCTATGTCTGCGCCTAAGCCTGATGATAGAAGTTTCCATGTCCTTGAGGCGGTCCCGAACCGGCTGGAGGCAAGCCCGCAGCGTCCGCGGCGGCGCTGGTCGGCGGAAGGATAGTGTCCTGAAGGTTCTGCAAAAAGTTTTGGAGAGAGAACGGCGCTTGCTCTGAAGGGCGAGCGGCCATGGCACGGTGGTGACGTTGCAATCACCGATTC